>NZ_QSPK01000159.1:739-961 GCF_003436425.1 Eubacterium sp. TM05-53 | reverse complement strand
TCTTTTCCCACGCTTTATGTGTTACCATGAAAAAGAGGTGGTACACGACAGAGCACGTGGAGGTGAGTAGGTATTCTACTCGATAGAATTAACCTGCATTTTTATAAGTTGCCGTCATCATTTCAAGCACAAATAATAGGGGACTTTGAGCCCGGACACTTATAATTGTTTAATCAACTGTTGTCGATTCGCTTTGATGACCGTCAATGCCACTTCTCCTTT
>NZ_QSPK01000159.1:395-729 GCF_003436425.1 Eubacterium sp. TM05-53 | reverse complement strand
CGCTTTGATGACCGTCAATGCCACTTCTCCTTTTACAGAAAGGAGATTTTTTATGACTTTTAAAATTGTTCGCTTTATTTGTGGTAGTATGGACGTCCACAAAAATCTGATTGTTGCTACAATCGGAACTACAGACAAACAAACTCTAACTACTGAATATATTCAGCAGTCATTCTCCACATTTTATTCGGACTTGATTCGTTTAAAAGAATGGTTCATATCACATGATTGTTATGATGTCTGTATGGAATCTACAGGTAAATACTGGATTCCAGTTTATAACGTCCTTGAAACTGAATTGAACATTTGTCTTACTCACCCAAAATATGTTAAA
>NZ_QSPK01000159.1:0-385 GCF_003436425.1 Eubacterium sp. TM05-53 | reverse complement strand
TGATTGTTGCTACAATCGGAACTACAGACAAACAAACTCTAACTACTGAATATATTCAGCAGTCATTCTCCACATTTTATTCGGACTTGATTCGTTTAAAAGAATGGTTCATATCACATGATTGTTATGATGTCTGTATGGAATCTACAGGTAAATACTGGATTCCAGTTTATAACGTCCTTGAAACTGAATTGAACATTTGTCTTACTCACCCAAAATATGTTAAAGCTATTAAAGGCAAAAAGACCGATAAGCGAGATTCCAAATGGATTTGCGACCTTTACAAGTGTGACCTTGTCAAACATTCTTTTATTCCTAAAAAAGAGATTCGAGAAATGAGAGAAATTGCCCGTTACAGATGCAAGCTTGTCTATATGCGCTCTTC
>NZ_QSPK01000158.1 GCF_003436425.1 Eubacterium sp. TM05-53 | reverse complement strand
TCATAAATCAAAGTACGATTTAACCATTCTCTTTTAATTACTGAATGGAAAGATTCTATGCATGCATTATCCCAAGGCGTGCCTTTTTTTGAATAACTTAGAATCAATCCTGCTGTTAATTTTTTATAAAGTTTGCTTGTATAATGTACTCCTCTATCCGAATGTATAATTACAGGATTCGCTGTTTTTCTGCGCTTTCTAGCCATCTCTATACATTTCAATACTTCTTCCACTTCCAATGTTCTTGATAATGTCCATGCAATTATTTTTCTTGAATATAGATCCATTACACTTGTAAGGTATACAAATCCTTCCAAGGTAAATATATACGTTATATCTGTACACCATGCCTCATTTGGCTTACTTGGTGAAAAATCTCTTTTTAAAATGTTATGCAGCTTTGTTGAAAAATCACTATCAAAGGTTGTTTTTACATAGGGTTTAATATAACAGGCTTTGATACCCATTTCTCGCATATATACGCCTACTGTTCTTTCTGAGATTTTTTCGCCTTTCTTTTGCATCTCTTTCGCTATCTTTGGTGCACCATAAATTTGATGATTATCATCATATATAGTTTGAATCGCTTGCATTCTCTTTTTCTTAGATATAGATTGCTTGCTTGGCTTTCGATGTAAATAATTGTAATATCCTGATTTTGACAAATGTAGCTTACTTAGCACTCCAGTCACTGAAAAGTCTTTGTCGACCTTAGACTCTTCAGAAACAAGACAGTACAGAACTTGTGTTATTCTCCCAGAATGCTGATGGCTTTTTTTAGGATTTCAAGAGCATCTTGCGTATCCTTTAATTCACGTTTTAAACGTCTGTTTTCAAGCTCAGCTTCTGTTAGATTCCCTGAACCAGTAAATGCTGCCTGATTGTTATTGGCTTTAGCTTCTTGCTTCCATCTGTATAAAGTACTATCTCCAATACCTAAATTTTTCGCACATTCTTTACGACTTAGTTCTGG
>NZ_QSPK01000157.1:615-1034 GCF_003436425.1 Eubacterium sp. TM05-53 | reverse complement strand
GGTAATCCGCAATTAGATAGGGTCGACTAAGAGTTGGCTTCAAGAATTGTAGGGTTGAAAACCCTATGAGTGTTTAAAGGATTATTAACTAGGGAGCAGAGATATTTGAAATCTCTGCTCCTTTTATAATGGGTGATTTGAATCTGAACAATTGAGATCAATGTATTCAGTTAATTTGTCATATAATTCTTCGAATCTTATGTCTATGTATCCTCGTAATTCTTCGATTTCAAATTTCATTTCATTATCTTGAAGAGTTCTGAAGTATTCGATTAATTCAATTATGTCTTGTGCATCCATGATTGTTTCTCCCTTGGTTCCAGGCTAAATGTAGCGTTTGGATCGAGTACATACATTACGCGATTGCGGAAGCGAGACCAGTTGGTGTAGCCATTGGCGTTGTTCTTGATACACTTGAT
>NZ_QSPK01000157.1:0-605 GCF_003436425.1 Eubacterium sp. TM05-53 | reverse complement strand
TTGTTCTTGATACACTTGATAATCTTGTTTCGATTCTCAATGATCGCATTATTCACTTTTTTATTGCAGACCACCACCTGGCCTTTGTCTGCTTCAACTTTATATTCAGTACCTACAATCGTAAATGAATTGATGATCTCCTGTTTCCAGTTGATCAGATTGTTGGAAAAGGCAATCATTTCATCAATGTTTGTATCAATGCAGCTGCGAATCAGATTTTCTAGATTTTCTTTCGCATTGTCGACTGTAGATTTTGAATAGAAGTCTACAAGTTCTAGTTTTAATGAGTAACAAATAGTTAAATCATTGTTGATTTCGAGCAGTTTCTTTCTTAAATCATAGTAGTTCATATAGCTTTTAAAATGAGAGTTGTATTTACGCTCGCGTTCTACATCAAACAGTCTTCCGTATTTATCTTCATCTTCTGGGTTTTTGAATAACAGCCAGTTGAATTTCTTGAGAAGATAATATTCATCCGAAGCCTTATTATCTTTATAGCCTTTCATAACTTTGATACGTACTTCGTTCATTTTCCTATGGAAATCCTGGGAAAGATGGAAATAATCCAAAAGCATACAACAGGATGGAAACACCTTATGAACGAC
>NZ_QSPK01000156.1 GCF_003436425.1 Eubacterium sp. TM05-53 | reverse complement strand
CATAATTTTGCGCATTTTTTATACTCACAAACTGTCCAGACACATTCTTCTTTGTTTTTATTGCTCGACATTGTCTTTCGGCTGCATTATTTGTATATGGTACGTCGAAGTTTTCTATAAAACGCAGGTGTTCATCTACATACTTTGAGATTCTTTTCAAAAGATTTACGTAGTCAGGCTTGTATTTATCGTTTTGACATTCTTTTTCGTATTTTTCAATTTCTGCATCTGCTATTTCTACAATTTTCTTCTTGTACTCATTTATCTTTTCAACCGACATCGTCTGTATGCCTTTTGACTGCAAGCCATATTTTTCATCCAACGCTTCATGAAGTGTATCCAGTATTTCTTGACATGCTTCATTTCCATCAAAATCTATGCACCCTTTTAGATAATGGTCTATATGTGCATTGCATTCTGCGTGTTGGCATAGATCCAGACTATAATACTTTTTGAAATGATCATGTTCGAGCACATTCGTAAATTCACTCAGTATTCCCATCATTTTATCGATCTCATCTGAACGCTTCTTTTCTGCAATAAAATAGGTGCCTTTCGGGTTCGTTATCCCATGCATCCACCCAGTACCTCCATCTAATTTAAAAGATGTTTCGTCCGCATGTACAACCTTTTCACTTAGAATCTCCTCTTTGATTCTTTCACGTTCAGCTTCACTTTTTCTATGAAATTCATTTTCCCATTTTATGATGCTCGATTCCTGAAGATGGATTGTTCCTTTACTGATATCATTTACGATTTCGCAAAGTCTCTTATAAGGTATGGTGCCTCTTTCATTTAGATATATGACTACAGATTTGAAATGGCTTGTATAGGTTACCGGATTGATTTTATATTTCTTCGCTGTTTCATCATCCAACTCTTCATATTGTGGAGACAACAAATATCGTGTTTCACACACTACACTCTTTAATTCCATATCTATTTCCTGTGTTGCATAATAAAGTACATATCCATTGTCGTCTGTTACAGTAACAGCACCTGATGGTGCTTCATTTACATATTTGTAGATGATTTGAT
>NZ_QSPK01000155.1 GCF_003436425.1 Eubacterium sp. TM05-53 | reverse complement strand
TGTGAGTACCCATCTGACAACCCTAGGCATTTACCAATCCTCTAGCCGTGGCATATTGGTCCATGGAATCACGAATCATCTTTCGAGTGGCTATGCTAGATTGCATAATATAATTCTTAATCCTATCCATGATAGATTTGCAGTTTCTGTGGTTGAATCTCCATTCGAATTCAGAATAGTATAAGGGCAACATTCTTTTGACAACTCCATGGAATCTATCAACCAATTGACTATTTAAATTGGATATGATCTTGTTTAAAAAGTATAATCGGTGGTTATCGTCATTATAGTCAATTGCTTCATTTTTTACTTCCATCCTATTTTTTAAGATGTTGTATGTCGATTTACCGTCTGTATTCAATTTTCTTTCTTTGGACATTATTACGTATTTCTCAAAATATTCCTGTACGATCTTGCTTGAATCTGTGGCCACTTCTTGCATCTTTACAAAACGTGGATACTGATTCTCTTGTTCTGTCGCAAGCACTATTAAAAAGGGCTGTTTATCTGTACCTAGCCCTCGCTTTCCGTTATGTGATGGTGTTCCGGTGTAGGCTACATCGGATTCATAAAAATTCGAATCCAAAAATTTCTTTGAATTCGAATTTTTCATTAGAATACGAGCTTTAGTTTGTAATAAACAGGCTGTTTTGTAATTGACCTTCAATTCTTTAGAAAGTTCCATACTAGAAATACCATTGCTTGCAGTAAAGATTAGAAACAAACCGTACAATAAAACATTTAAAGGCAGTTTGTTATCTTGGAAGATTGTATTGGATAATAATCTTTCATCATGTTTGCAGTTAGCACAACGATAGCAGTTCTTGGTCTTCATGAAATAGTTGTGAGTACAGCCACATTTCTCGCAATAGTAGCCAGTAGGCCATTTAATGTCAAAGAAAAATTTACGACAAGCATCTAAATTTGTGTAATATTGAATAATGAAATCAGAAGTAGACATATAGTCTCCACGACCAGCAACGGAAAATTTTTTATTGTTTCTTTTGTAATACATAATGAGCACCATCCTTTGTACAAGGATATAATACCCATTATATTGACAACATTGATGTCTATTTAGTGCATAGGGTCGTTAGATGGGTACTCACA
>NZ_QSPK01000154.1 GCF_003436425.1 Eubacterium sp. TM05-53 | reverse complement strand
GCCGAATATGGTCATGCCAAAGATAATCCGGACCTTCCACAGGTGAACATGTCACTTGGATATAATCAAACCGGAAACAAGCCGTTATTTTATTCACTGTATCCAGGAAGTATCATAGACAATACAGAATGTGAAAAAATGGTGGAACGAGCGAAATATTATGAATGCGAAAATATGGGGTTTATATTGGACAGAGGATATTTCTCAATAAAGAACATTCGCTATTTTGAAAGAAATGGATATGACTACATATTGATGACAAAAGGGAATGCAGGATTTGTACAGGAAGCGGTAGAAGAATGTCAGGCCATATTACGAAATGGATATACGAATTATATTGAAGAACATGAATTATACGGAATGACATTGGAGAAAGATCTTTTTGGAACAGGGAAAACAGAATATGTACATGTATATTACGATGGAATCCAGGCAGAGAAAGAGAAAATAATAATCAATGGCCGATACAAAAAGATGGATGAGATCATGGAAGAAAAAGTACAAAGAAAGACCCAGAGAAAAGAAGATGTAAAGGCCTATGAAGGATATTATAAAGTAAGATTTGATGATAATGGATATTTACTTGCGTATCAAAGAAAAGAGAAGAAAATTAAGGAAATGGTGAACAAAGTAGGTTACTTTGTGATTGTAACATCAAAGAAGATGGATGCAGCAGAAGCGTTAAGTATATACAGAGACAGAGATGCCGTAGAAAAGACATTCAGAATGGAAAAGAGTTACCTGGGCTTTGATGTATTCAGAGTACATGATACAGAAAAGTTGGAAAGCAAAGTGTTTATATCATTTGTAGCACTAATACTAAGAAACGAAATATATCAGGCGTTGAAGCCAATGTACAAAAAGAACCGCAAAGATAATACGGTGCCGAAAGTAATAAGAGAATATGAAAGACTCGGAATAACAAAGCTTTCGGATAATAAATATCATGTAAGATATAGTTTGACCAGCAGACAGAAAAAGATATTAGGTGCAGTCGGTGTAACAGAAAAAGACTATATGGATAAAGTCAATAAAATAGTACAAGCATTAAATGAATCATAAAAGAATACCCGTTGTGACAGCACAACGGGATGTTTATTTGTATAGATGTATAAATATTGCGGGAAGTTGACG
>NZ_QSPK01000153.1 GCF_003436425.1 Eubacterium sp. TM05-53 | reverse complement strand
CGTATAAATGATAAAAACCAGAATTATAACAATGTCACCAAATTGCTAGTTAAGCCAAATTTAATTGTTTTTTCAACGCCTCTTGCAACACCTGTGAAAAATTAATATTTTTTTCTAACGCAGCTGAATTAAGCCATGCAGGTAAAGTAACCGTTCTATGCACAGCTCTATTTATATTCGCCAATCGAATTGAAGGCATATACACATCTACCAATACAGCTCGTTCATTCGATTCTAATACCACTTCATGCAATGGTGTTGCTTGTGGAATTGTTTCTCCATCTTCCTCCATACCAGCCAATACGACACCTAGTAATTCTCTAGCAGATAATAATGCATCTTCTTCATCTTTTCCACTAGTAGCTACATGAAGATCTGGAAAATCCACTGCGATTTCTTGCTCTTCAACATAAGTAAAAACAGCTGGATAAAAATAACGTTCGACTTTTTTCATAAAAAATTTTCTCCTTCTTTAAGTGCGGTAGAGGACTAATCAAAAATTAGTCCCGATTGCTCCTCAATCCTCTTTAAAGTTTTTGGTGGTATGTCCTTGTCTGGATGCTTTACAGTTGTACGTCCTTTTTTAGTTGGATGTTTAAACTGATGATGCGACCCAACACAAGAAACCTCATACCAACCATCCTTTTTTAGAAGTTTGATAATCTCCCTTGAGGAAAAACTTTTCATTTTAGTTCCTCCACGCACAGTATAACACATACTATAGTATGTATCAATCATTATAAAACCAACATCACTCATAAAATTTTTGCGACATTTTTAATTCTAACTTTTTTATTTGCACAGGAGTTAAATACATTACACTGACTACTCCTCCCGCAAATAGTGAGGATTCTGAACTGACAAAATTACGCGCATTTGTACATTATTTTCAAACTTTAAATTCCTGTTTTCTGTTGAAGAAGTAAATTCTACAATCAAGCACTTGCCACTTCTTCTAACACCAATAATCACCTTTATATTCTGAGTCTTTAACAATCTAATAAGTTGGTTTAAATATGAATCCCTTTTAATGTATTTTATAAGAACCCCATTACCAAAACTTTAATTTTTTTATAGTTTTGGTAATTGTTTTTGTGAGTACCCATCTGATAACCCCTAGGAAATTTCAAGTCCTCTAGCCATGGCAT
>NZ_QSPK01000152.1 GCF_003436425.1 Eubacterium sp. TM05-53 | reverse complement strand
TAATCTACAATCGTGTGGTTGACAAAATGAAAGTAGTGTATCCGTTTTATGAATCTGTTATAATTAAAAAGCCAAAGAAAGTTAATGTCTAAGCAGTCATTTGGAACTTTGTTTGGCGACATCCTCACCGAATGGCTGCTTAGACATGTTGAGGATGTTTTTTATGTCTAATTTTGAAAATCCTTTTAAGGATTTTGTTTTTAGTTTACCCGAAGATAAACTAGATCTTTTGATTGAATGCATCAACAATAGAAAAGATTATGATTTATATGGTGTTACTAACCTAGAAGATGCAGCTATTAAATACGGTAGAAAACCGATATGTCCTAAGTGCTCATGTGAAAACTATATTGAAAATGGTCATACTCCAGCTTATCACAAACGTTTTAAATGTGAGAATTGTGGGTGTTCTTATACATTACTATCGGATTCCGTGTTCAATTCAAGTAAGATATCTTTTCATAAGATATTGAAATATATTCAACTAATGACTTTTAACGTTCCGTTACAACAATGTATAGAAGTGTTAGAAATAAGCTCAAATACAGCGAATTTATGGCGAAATAAGATATTTCAAACAGTAAATGGATATCAAGATACTCTCCAATTAAGTGGAAGAATATGGATCGATGAAACCTATATAGAAGATTATAATGTTTTGGGTTCAGATTATATTAATCAAAAACCTAGAGGATTATCTAAAACTCAAATATGTATAGTAGTTGCCATAGATTCCAATAAAAATATGGTAGCAATTATATGTGGTCATGGAAAACCTTCTAGCGACCGTATATATAAAACATTGCATAATCATATAAGACCAAATTCAATAATTGTTCATGATGGAGAAAAAGCACATAATAAGTTAATTCGTGAATTGAATTTAAAATCGGAGGTATATAAGGCCAACACAAAAGATTCATCATATTTTGAAAAAATGGGCCTTATAAATAACATGTGCAGTTGGATTAAAAGATACATATGGAGATTTATAGGTATGGATGTAGAAAACTTACAAACATATTTAAATTGGTTCATTTATTTACAGCGTTGTAAACGTGACAATGACAAATGGCCAAAAAGTGAGCGTATATTAAGGCATTTGATACTTGAAAGAACTAGATATACCCGTAAATAAAGGATTTGTCAACCACACGATTGTAGATTAATAGA
>NZ_QSPK01000151.1:735-1234 GCF_003436425.1 Eubacterium sp. TM05-53 | reverse complement strand
CGTGTGGAATCCAAAGGAATGTTTGGAAAAGAGAGAAGTTGTATTGCGTTTAAGGCAAAATATATGGAAGAAGTATAATGACGTATAAAGAAAGTAAGGTGAAATAATATGTGGAATCGACAACAAGTTAAAGAACAAGCTAAACAAATCATGAAACGAAACTATTGGAAAATGTTTCTGGTTACGCTGATTGCAGGAATATTGAGTACTAATTATGTGACTGTTATTCAAGAAGTACAAGGTTTAGTACCTGATGTTGTATTGCCAAGTATGTTTTCTTCAATCCTTTCATTTTTATCAATGGAATCTATTGTAGGATTATTATTTTCTATCTTTATTGGCTTTGCCATTAGAGTCGGAGAACCATATTATTTCATTAAAAATCATTATGGAAATCCAGCGTTAAATGAAATATTTCAAGGCTTTAAAGGGAATTATTTAAAGGCTTAACTAGCAATTTGGTGACTTTGCTATAATTCTGCGTTTTATCACTTATGCG
>NZ_QSPK01000151.1:221-725 GCF_003436425.1 Eubacterium sp. TM05-53 | reverse complement strand
TGCTATAATTCTGCGTTTTATCACTTATGCGAACAACCATTCATTCTTCAAATCCTTTAAGCGAGTAATCTTATAGATGTTTTTCAATCTAAGTAGTACGTACTGTAGCTTTTCTGTATTATCCATTCCTTGTGTTTCTCTTTGCATGACAAAAAGAGCGTTGTAACGATTTATATATTTTGATGCTACCCCTTTATATTTTTGCAGTCTTTCTTCAATCAATTTGTGGAAACTGTTCACTGTATTTAAATGATTGAATTTATCATATGACTCATGACTGATTAACACTTTCTTAGTACAATTCTTACTTTCTAAAAGTTCGTTGTAACTGTTAGAACCATCTAGCATTACAAAAGATTTTGATTCAAGACATTCACCAAATCTTAATAGATCTATTGAGGATGGCTTGCCATAATTTAATGTTCTAGCAATTGTATGACCGAATCTCTGAATTGCAGTGATGATACACACCTGCTGATTAGATAATCCTCTTTTTGTAGCAGG
>NZ_QSPK01000151.1:0-211 GCF_003436425.1 Eubacterium sp. TM05-53 | reverse complement strand
TTTTGTAGCAGGTGTTCCACGATGTTTAGGTTCTACTCCATCAATCTTAGTTCCTTTATGATTGTATGGAGTATACTTTTCATCCATTTCAACTTCATTTCCCACTGTGTATGGGACGTTCCTCAGTTCCTAGACTAACCAATAATTTATGACGCATATTAAAAACATTGCGTTCGTTTACATTGATTTTAGCAGCCGTTTCTTTAAGAGA
>NZ_QSPK01000150.1 GCF_003436425.1 Eubacterium sp. TM05-53 | reverse complement strand
CATAAAAACCAACCATTCCTTTCCGCTTTGCTCCAAGGCACACATTGGAATTAAAATGTGTACTGTGGTTTGCTTTTATTTTTTATCTTTTATTTGTTACCATGTTCTTGAAGTTAGAAGTACACTACAGAGCACGGTGAGGTGAGTTGCAGACTTCTGCATCTCGTTCAGATTAAATCAGCATAAAAACCAGTGTAAGTTCGAGTATTTCAAGCACACATTAGTGTCGACATCAAGTCCGTAGATTAATCATTGACTATTAGTTAATCTTTAGTGCCACTCGTTCAGTCAATGCTTCTTTCTTCTTTATTTTGAAAGGAGCTTTTTCTATGAAAATCATTTATCCTCGTGTTTGTGGTATCGACGTGCACAAAAAATTCATTGTCGCAGTTATCTGCATTTCTGAATCCGTTGAGCCCACTTATCTAAAAAAAAGATTCTCGACTTTTCACAACGACTTGATCCGCTTTAGAGATTGGCTGATTCAAAACGACTGTCAAAATGTATGCATGGAATCCACTGGTAAGTACTATATTCCTGTCTACAATGTATTGGAGTCCCATATTTCCAATATCGTCGTTGCCAACCCTAAATGGGTGCGCGCTGTTAAAGGCGAGAAAGACGACGATAAAGACGCTAAATGGATTGCTGATTTATTTAAGTTCGGTATTGTTAGAAGTAGTTTTATACCTCAAAAAGATTTCCGCATTCTTCGCGAACTCACTCGCTACAAGTACAAACTTGTAAATATGCGTTCCAGTGAAAAGAACCGTTATCAGAATGCTCTTACTTCTGGTAACTGTAAACTGGATATGGTCTTTGCTGATGTTTTCGGCAAATCCGCATCTAATATCATCGACCTTATTCTATCAGATAATCCATATACAGATGAAGATATTCTTTCAAAAATTCACAGGAATTGTAAGGCCTCTCCAGATATGATTCTTGACTCCATTTATGGAACGGATTTAACACCAGTCCAGAAATCTCGTATAGAACTTGTAAATGACCACATCAAACAATTATCATCCAATATCCAAAGACTTGATAAACTTATTGATGTAATGATTGAGCCATATGAAGACTATATTTCATTTCTGTGTCAGATACCTGGTGTTTCCAGAAACTCTGCCATCACAATTCTTTCTGAAATCGGTGTAGATATGAATCAATTCACTTCTACAAGACGATTAACTTCCTGGGCAGGTTTAACTCCATCCAGTAACCAGTCAGC
>NZ_QSPK01000015.1:4961-40648 GCF_003436425.1 Eubacterium sp. TM05-53 | reverse complement strand
GGATCCATCAACAAGGCTAATCTTCTTTTATTATCTTTTCATGAATAATTCAGGTATAATATTACACAAGCAATTACACTCCATAAAACTACACCAATTACAGGCAACTTCTTTAGTGCAGCGATAACCGCTACAACACCGGCTACTACACCGATCCACATGTTCTCATCCACATATAATATGGCTGGAAAAACTAAAGATGCCATAGCCGTATATGGAATCAATTGTAAAAATGTAGCTACCTTTCCTGACACTTGAATCTTATCCATAAACAAGGCTGGCAACATCCTTGGTATATATGTTGATAAACAAAGAAATAAAATCAATATCGCAAATTTCATTGTAGATCCTCCTTGGAAATAAAACACATTCCAATCAACGCACAACCTAGTGTTGATATCAACATGGATAGTGAACTCGATAAGAATTGATTCAACACCCAATTTACGATCATTGTCAAAATCACTACATATAATAAACGAATTGACTTCTTCATATTCGGCACCAACAAGCCAATAAACATCGCATATAAGGAAACACCTAAACTCTTCGATACAATACTTGGTAGTATACTTGAAATACGATACCTAAAGCTGAACCTACATTCCATGATAGATAACTAAACAAGGCAAGTCCTGCAAAGAATGATGGAGTTAGTTTATTGATTTTTTTATCCGTCATTGACATCGCAAACACTTCATCTGTAATGCCAAAAGATAAAAGTAAACGAACCCACAAGTTTGTATTCTCCATCTTTTCCATAATACATGTACTCATAATAATATGTCGTAAATTTAAAATAAAAACTGTGAATACAATGGTTACATAAGCAGCATTTTGAGCTAACATTGTAACAGCCGCCACTTGTCCAGCCCCTGTATACACAAACAAGGAAAAGCTCAACGCTTTAAAAAATGTTAATCCTGTCGCTTTAGCCATCATCCCATACGCTATTCCAACTGGTATATAGCCTAAAATAATAGGTGTTGCTGCCTTGGCCCCTTCTTTAAAATCTTTCTTCATAATCATTTCCTAAAGAAAAAAGAAACAGTATAAAACTATTTCTCTTCTTCCTTCTTCTTAAACATTTCACTAAATACGCCTAACGCATAGAATAGCACACTAAAGCAGATGCTTTCATAGCATGTTGTGATCATATACAAAATCAAATTCACTACACTTAAGTTTGTGCTGTAATATGAAGTAAACGTATTATATGCTTGGATTGCCGCGTAGCACGTATAAGCTAATGATAAAACGGCAAATACATACAATAGAATTGTTAATGCATTTTTATTTTTCATTTGAAATACCCCCTTTAAATAATGACATAATTAAACCACTATTTTAGGATTTATACAAATTGAATTCTTTCAGTTTATTTTAAGCAAACGCATCATACGTATCATCATCCTCACAGACAATTTGAATAACGCGCTTTCCATTCACTACTGTAGATACAATTTTATCTGGATATTCCATGGCATCCGAACGAATCGTTAGTTCAATACCTTGGGATAACTGGAATTTTTTTGTACGTTTATTATTCAAGCTTTCAGGAACCACCTTAAATTCTGTATCAAAATTTTTACGTTCAGGAAGCGCCAATAAACAATCTTTGATAACCTCCTTTTCAATGTCTTCTTCACTAAAAGAATACGAATCAATTAAATTATCAATACACTGATTGTAGTTTAACTGCTGTGGTGTATTCATCACATTCTGTAATTCACTCGATAACTTTACATAATCTTTTTTAGAAACAGGCTCTACTGCACTTTTTAATTCATTATCCACGGCCTTAAACGCTGAATATGTATTTTTGGCATCATCCCTAGCTTCGTCTAACTCCAAGAATGAAACTGTCCAATATTTTGCCATAGTATCTGAATATGCCTTAACATCTTTAAATACAATGTGCGAATTAATTTCATACATTGAAAATACAGCGGATTTCCACAATGATTTCTTATCTCCTGAAAATCCATACTTCTTTGATAAATCATTTCCATCATACCATTTTGAATGTTCCACTTTGGCAACCACAAATAAAAGTTCATCACTACTATTTTGTACCAAAGCCTGAATTAGACTTCCCTTTTTCACATTAGAACCCATGCGATAGATTTTTGCCTGTGCAAGTTTTTCGCTCATCAAAAGCTTATCTGCAATACTATCTGTAAGAACTTCACATTTTTCTTGATTCAATGCCATTTGACGAATACACGAAACTACTTGTGTTTGTTCATCATGAATGGTATACATTTTATTTTTCTCATTTGAGTTCGCATACTCAATATATTCTTTCACAAAATCTTGGAATTCCTCAGGCATCTCTTTTCTTTGTACTGTATCATTGTCTAAATCCAATATATGGAAAGATGTATATAAAATTGTCATAAAAAATTTACTCCTTTTTATCGCAAATATTATACAATAAGTAAAGGAGGTTTTAAAAATGAAAAGAAAATCGATACCTATTTTATTATTAACTGGCTATTTAGGAGCTGGCAAAACCACTTTATTAAATCACATTCTAAAAAATCAAGAAGGATATAAAGTTGCGATCATTGTCAATGATATTGGTGAAATCAATGTTGATCAAAAACTAATTGATAAAAATGCACAAATTCAAAAAGAAGACACAGACGTTGTAGGTCTTACCAATGGCTGTATTTGTTGCACACTAAAACTAGATCTTTTACAACAACTCTCAGCCTTAGCCTCATCCAATAAGTTTGATTACATCATCATTGAAGCAAGTGGTATTTGCGAACCAATCCCCATTGCGCAAACCATCACAGCCGCCAATGAAACACTATATTCTAGAGGATTACCAGAACTATTCCACTTAGACAACATCATCTGCGTTGCCGATGCTGCAAGATTGTCAAATGAATTCAATTGTGGAAAACACTTATTAGAACCTTGTGAAGATGAAGATTCGCTAGACTCTTTATTGATGCAGCAACTCGAATTCTGTAATACAGTTATCTTAAACAAAGCAGAAACAGTCAACGAAGATGAGAAAAATGAAATCAAGGCAGTCATTCATAAACTATGTAAAGATGCCGGAATCATTGAGGCTAGCTTTGGCCAAGTTAATTTAGAAGAGCTTTTAAACACACATAACTTTGATTATGAAAAAGCACAAAACAACATTGGTTGGATTCACGAAATTGAAGAACACGGACACCATCATCACGAACACGAAGGTGATGCTTTAGAATATGGAATTTCTACTTTTGTGTGGCAAACAAGAAAGCCATTGGATTTAAAGAAATTCACAAATCTATTAAACAACTATCCGAATGTGATTCGTACCAAAGGCTATGTATGGTTTGATAACCAACCTGATTCTGCCTACTTGTTTGAACAAGCCGGTAAATTAAATTCACTTACCGAAGACTCATTATGGATTGCTTCAGCTCCAAAACAAGATCAAATGGATTTATTAAAAGCCAATCCTCAACTAGCTCAAAGCTGGGATGAAGAGTATGGAGATCGAATCAATCAATTAGTCTTTATTGGAAAGAATATGAATGAAGAACAAATAAAAAGACAGTTCAATGACTGTCTTGCGTAGGAGAAGAAATTCTCCTATTTTTTTATTAACTTTAAGAAGTTTTGATCTAAAACTCTTTCAACTTCAAAATACGATTTATCCTTTAACTTAGCAACCTGTACAATTTCATTTTGTAAAGCCGCTATATAATCGTCACTATCAATAGCCCATTTCACAGCTTCAATACCATCGGATTCCATAAGTAATTTATCCATAGATACTTGTTTTACTAAATGCGTTACTTCCTCTTCTTTTCCAATCGAAGGACCAATCGTGAAATAAGATACCACTTCATCATATTCTTTGACATAATCCATACAACCATACCAATGTACAACATAGGTATTTGGGTATTTACGAATCAATTCTAGTATCATCTTTTCCTGACCTTTTGTATGAAGAATAACTGGTTTATTTAAAGCTCGTGCAAGCTGAAGTTGTTTTTCAAACACTTCTTTTTGAACAGCTAAATCCACATCACACCACACACTATCCATGCCAATTTCACCAATGATAGGTGCCTTTTCCAACAAAGGCAGCATAGATTCCAATGTATCTAAACTGGCATTCCAAGGATGTACTCCACAAGAATAAAATAAATGTTTTTGATGAATCAATTCATATTCTTTTTCATTTGCGACGTTACAAATACCAGAAATTCCATATTCATTCTGTAATGCATTTATTTCTTTTGAATAATGATAATGTGCATCATGCATGATTTTCACCCTTCAACAATTCATAGACCTGCTTTTTCAAATCACTTTGTGAAAATAACCAATCTCTCGATTTCTTTTCTTTAGATAAGTCTATTTCCTGCAAGATATGACTTGGCTTATTCGATAAAACCAAAATACGATCCGATAAATATAAAGCTTCATCAATATCATGTGTAACTAATAAAGTAGTACGATTATAATTCTTTCTTAATTGTAACAACCAATCTTGCATATCATTTCGAGTAATAACGTCCAACGCTCCAAATGGTTCATCTAATAAAAGAATATCCGCTTTACACAAAGAAGTTCTCAAAAAGGCAGCTCTTTGGCGCATTCCTCCTGAAAGACTCGATGGATATGCGTTTTCATAACCAGAAAGACCAAATGTTTCAAATTCTTTTAAAGCTCGTTGTCTGATTGATTTATCATGATTGATTTCGCCATACAGACAAACATTATCTAAAATCGTTCTCCATTCCAGTAATAAATCACTTTGTGGCATATACGCAAAATGACTACTAATACCTGTAATTGGTTCATCATCCACAAATACCGAACCAGAATGATCTTCAATTAATCCGGCCAATACATTTAGAATGGTTGATTTACCACATCCACTTGGCCCTAGAATGGAAACAAATTCTCCTTCTTGAATCGAAAAAGAAATATCGTGTAATATTTCTTTTCCCGAAAATTCAAGATTTAGTTTTTCAACCTGCAGCTTCATTATTTCACAAACTCGTTAGTATATTGGTCTTTCGCATCAATCTTTTGACTGATCAATCCTGTTTCATACATAAAATCTGTATAATTATCCCATACAGAATCTTTCATAACACCCCATGAATCTACATCTTTGGCATATTGGCTACTTAAATATTTTTGACTTTCTTTAAGGAATTTCAAATCTGTATCTGACAATGCATCCTCATGTAAGATTTCAGCTGCTTTATTTGGATGATCAATCGCATATTCATATCCTTTTTTAGTAGCTTCCATAAATTTTTTAACTGTATCTGAATTCTTTTCAATCATCTTTTTGTTGGTGATAATAACCGGAGTATAGTAATCCAAACGATTATCTAAATCCGCTAATGGCATATAGTTTAAATCATATCCATCTTGTAGTGCTTTGATAATAGCCCAACCATAGAATTCCCATCCAAGGTTCACTTTATTTTTACCAACTTCATCACTAAGTCCTGCAATACCAGACCCATCAGATCCTACGATGTTTAACTTACTGAAATCAGCACCCGCTTCATTCATAACCGCTTTAATTACAGCTTCTTCACTTGGTGCTCCCCATCCTGCATATGTTTTTCCTTCAAAATCCTTTACAGAATTGATGTTTGCACTCTTTAAAGAAACAAATCCTGAAGTATTGTGCTGGATAATTGTCGCAATTGTTTTAATTGGAAGTGGATCTTCACTTGTTAGGGCATATGTAACATCTTCCTGGTAAGAAACCCCAAAATCAGCTTTTCCTGCCGCTACCATTGAAGTTGTCGCATTGTCACCTGGTTCAATGATATCTACATCTAAACCAGCATCTTTATAATATCCTTTGTTTTTAGCTACATAGAAACCAGTGTGGTTTGTGTTTGGCGTATAATCCAACATCAATGTAACCTTTGTCAATTCTTTTTTATCAGAATCCGATGTTTGAGCACAGCCAACTAAACTTAACGCAACAGCAGCTGCACACATAGCCTTTAAAATCTTCATTTTCTTTCTCCTTTTCGTAAATGTGGAAACAATATCTTTTCCAATAAAGACACCCCTAAATTCAATAGGATGCTCCAAAATATAATCATTAGTACACACGCAAAAACTTTATCTAACATATACCCGTTTTTTACACGAAGCATATAGTAACCAAGTCCTGCTCTACTTGAAAGCCACTCTCCTACAATAGCTCCACCCACACAATAGGTTGCCGCTACCTTTAATCCAGAGAATAAGCCTATGGCACCAGATGGAATTTTTACAATTTTATAGATTTGAAATAGATTGGCCCCAAAACTTCTCAATAAATTAATTTCTTTTTCACTCACTTGTGACAAGGCATCCGTAAAGGATATCGCAATGGGGAAAAAACACATAAATATGACAATTAAGACTTTTGGCAACAAATCGAAGCCAAACCAAATTGAAAATAACGGTCCTAAAACCATGATGGGAACGGTTTGCGTCACAATCAAATATGGATAAATACTTGTCTTAAATGTTTTCGATAGATCCATACAAATTGAAATAAGTATCGCAAAGAAAGTACTAATCAACAATCCTAATATGGATTCTTCCAACGTAACAAGCGAATGTTGCATTAGAATATCAAAATTTTCAATGAGCGCACTGGTGATTTTTGATGGACTTGGTAAAATATAAAGTGAAATATCAAATGCACGTACATATAATTCCCAGCCACCAATCACTAGAATAAACACAAGCAACGGCATGACAATTCTACGATTTTTTCTCATTATTGCCTCCTTCCCAAAACAAAAAGGCACCCTAGAGTGCCACTATCAATCGATATGACTCCCTACGCTAGAATTAACCAGATCAGGTAATAAGGGTTTTTCTCAGCAATTGCACCCCTGTCATGTATGTTTTTACTTGCCCATAGATTATATCACAATCTTAGACTAATTTATATTTCTTGCATATATCCTCAACAATTTCATCTAAACTTTTACCATCCATCGAAATCGAATCCATTTTTGATGCATACAAAGTATGGAAATAATCAAAATCCGCCTGTATTTCTCGCATATAATATGCCTTATGCTTATTTAGATACGATTGAGGGATGTGCAAAAGATTGTCATTATCATCTGTAAATTCCAAGCGTTTAAAAATATTTTCAGCTCGATCTGTTAAGTCGAAACAAATAATATCTGAATCTTCAAAGAAATCTTCATATGCATCTAAATACGCAATAGGACTTAGGGCAATGACTACATTTTCATTTTCTTTGATCCAAGATGAAATCATTTCTGCTCGTAATTCATCACGTTCATATTGATCATTATATTCATCTTGAAACCCAAGCATCGTACCATATTTCTCTTTGATTTTCGTATCCATATCGATAAAATCGTAACCTATTTTTCTTGCCAACAACTCACCAACAGTACTCTTTCCAATGTTACCCATCCCAAATATTAATATTTTCATTTTACACCTCTATATGCGCTTACTTATCTTATTTTCTACTTCTGAAATTCTTGCTGCAACTTTTTTCACTTCCAACATTTTCCATGCTTCTAAGTAAGGCAGAAATTCCTCTGTTCCCTCTTTCTCAATTTTATCAAGAACACACATAACAACTTGTCTATTCACTTCTTTCATTTCAAAAATGACATGAGCCTTTTTTTCTTCTACATCTAAGCACATTCTTTGATAAAGTTCTTGGGCAAATGTTTCTTTTTCTAATTGCCATCCTTTTTCAGAAAATACCAATAAAGGTAGACGATAATCATATTCAATTCTAAGATAATCTTTCTTAATCATCCAATCAATGCATTTACTGATATCATCTAATTTCATATCTTGATAATACCCATAAGCAGGACATTCATTTAATTTATACTCGAATATCCTTTTATCTTTTGAACCCTTTAATATTTTAGCCAGCCTACTTCTTCCACCAGTTGAAATCAATTCATCGGCACCTCTTAAAATCATTCGTATATCTTCTTGTGGTAAATCTTTAATTTCTCCTGCATCCAGAATAACTGGCACTCTACGTACTTTTTTACTCATCCATTCTTTACCTCTACATCATTACACGAATCAATCCACATAATACTAAATGTCCCACATAGAACCAATAGAAGAACCATTTCGTAAAAGTACTCTTTCCTCTTGTTCCATCATATAAAGACATAATTGGATAGACTAAAATAATTCCAAACTGCAACAAACCATAAACTACATCAATACATAAACAATAGACTATTACATACATAGAAATATATAAGGCCATACCTAATACTTGTTTTTTTAAATTACCTTGATTATTGTAAATATGGTTTGTACAAAGAATGGGAAAACAAGACCAGTCACTTGGAAATGCCAACAAACAAAGAATTAGAATACAACCTATCTTCTTTGCATCTTTCCATTCTTGATCTTCCACCCACAAACCAATCACCGATAAGAATAATGGCCATATAATACTTGTCTGATTTAATAAAGAATCTTTTAAAGGAATCAAAGAAATGCCAAAACAGAAGTTATACGCAAAGTGAGCGATAATTGAAAAAATCAATAATCTTTCTAAGTATTTCTTTAAACTATGTGTATGCGTATAACCTTCAACCACCATAAACCACATGATAGGAGCCGCTACTCTTCCAATTAAATGAATCAATAAAAGCCACCAATACTTTTCATGATTCGGATAAAATGTAGTTGCGAAATGATCCATAAACATCGCAATGATCGCAATCATCTTGATTTGATTTCCATTTAACTTTTTTATCATAGAGTCACACCCTCTCCTACATTAGGTTCAAAGTGCGAATAAACAACATCTGCACCAAATAAAAGAAGTAAAACTAAACATGCGGCCGATAATCTTTTATTTAAGTGTTCCTTTACCCAGTTATCAATTAAAGGCGCAATTACATAGACAAAAGCCATACCACCAATGCCAAACACCAATAAGCCTTCCGCACAAATTCTTCCATGAAGATTCAAGAAGTAGCCTGTATAATCCCACCATTTTTGACCATTATGCGTAAGCTCTAAAAAGAAACCAGTAAAGTATTCAATACATCCACAAAGAAGTACGGCCATACTAAATTCAACTTTTGGTCGCATTCTGAATCGTTTTAATAAAAGTAAAATCAAAATACAGCCAAAACCATAAATAGGAATCCACGGACCATGTAAAACTCCGCGATTCACAAAACATCCATAGCTAATCATAGAAAGACTGACTTCCCAGATCCATCCGACAAAACACATAAAGAAGAAACAGACTAAAATAGATGTTACTGTATAATTTCGATTTGGATGTAAAACGCGAAGATTTGACTTCTTATACTCCTCTTCAATTGGAGATAGCCTTACTGGATAACATAATAAATACACTTCGGTAATCATAGTTTCAGCTTCCATTTTATTATAGGTATATCTTTCATATTGTTTTTCTTTTGAACTCAAATGAAAGATGATTCCAAAATTATCACACAAGAATTTTTTTACGCCCGTATACGCATTTTCTATTGGATTTTTCGCATTCAATGCCGCAATTACATCCGAATACGTATTACGCATCAAAGCACTACTTGGTTTTTCAAATAAATACGTATCATTTAAGATTGCACTTTGAAATTCTTTTCTTCTTAGTGTATAAAATTCACTCATCACAGCCATACGATACATATTCGAATAGAATATAGCACTAATCCCAAATGTACAAATATCCAAAATGTACCATCCTGCCATTGAAAATTGCCATTTAAAACATTCAAACTTATGTCCCTTCATCATATTTCGAGATAAAGAAAGTGCATCTTTTAAAGATATTGTTGGGTTTTCAGCCAAAATATAATCCACTAAATAATATATGTAGTAAAAATATATTCCTCCAACAACTGTAAAATTCATAATTGTCAAAATAATAGATTTCACTAACTTCACAAACGCAACATGCATCTGTTTTCGTATTCGCATTAAATAAACCAATCGATCAAGTGGAAGTTTTGCGTAAACTCTTCCTTCCAAAAATAGTCTACGATTAATGACTGGCAATACATTCACAATATACACTCTATAGAACACAGATATGCTTAAGCCCATCACGACAAAACAAATACCCGCAATATCTTTTGAATGAACAATGGTAGATAAACCTAAAAATAGTGTCTTCACAAAGGATCCTGAAGTAATTCCATTTACCACATGTGCAAATACACCGTTGGTCGTACCAAAGACGTCTTCAGGAAGTAAAAATGTCATCGACTTCACAAAAGAAGAGTGCATTAATAGGCCTGAAATACTCTTGGCATTTTCTTGTTTTAAAAGGGATAAAGTCGAACTAAACTCACTTCCCATAAGTACTGCTGCAAGACATAACACTAAATAGGTCGCATAGTGTGTTTTTACATTTTTATGTGCATTTTTCTTAATTTCTTTGAGTTTCATACTTAAATAATAGCATATCTGTAGTAAAATATTTTCAAAAAGAAAGGGGATTTATGATGAATCCAATTATCCAAAGTTTATTTGACCGCAAATCTTGTCGCATTTTTAAAGATAAAGAAATATCACAAGAAGAAAGAAAATTGATATTAGAAGCTTGCATGCAGGCACCGAGTGCAGGAAACCAACAAATGTATACAATTATTGATGTACAAGATAAGAAACTACAAGAAACACTATCTAAAACGTGTGATAATCAATCTTTTATTAATCAGGCTAAAATGGTTTTAATTTTCTGTGCCGACTTTCAGAAATGGTATGATTTATTTAGCTATGAAAACTGCAATCCAAGAAAACCAGGCGTAGGCGATTTATTATTAGCCACAACGGATGCGACCATTACCGCACAAAATGCGGTTGTAGCTGCCGAAAGTCTAGGCATTGGATCTTGTTACATTGGTGACATTTTAGAGCAGCATGATTTACATAGAGAATTATTACATCTTCCAGAATATGTGGTCCCTGTATGCATGTTAGTACTTGGATATCCTGCAAGTGATCATTTTAAAAGACAAAAGCCAAAGCGTTGTAAATTAGAAGATATTGTTTGTGTTGATCAATATCATAGAAAAGACAAACAGGAATTAAAAAATATGTTTGAATATAAAGCTGGGAATAAGACATTAAACGAATGGGCAACTGCTTTCTGTAAAAGAAAATACAATTCAGATTTTTCAAAAGAAATGACAAATTCTGTACAAAAATATATTGACCAATTTAAAAGTGAAGCCGATTAAGACTTCACTTCTTTTCTTATAGTTTTAAAGCAATATTTACACCATCACGAACCGCTTCCAAAGCTTGTGCTACACTTGATGCATCACCAAATAAGTATGTTTCTTTTCCTGTTTCCCGAATAGCTTCATATAGACTTGGATCTGGTTTTGAACCTGTCGCATATACGATAAAGTCAAATTTTCCTAAGTTTTGTATTTCTCCACCTTTTTCAACCTTAACACCATCTTCTACAGATATGAGTTTTGTTTCTGTTAGTGCCTTGATTGGTAAACTTTGAATACGAGTCATTGTAGAAACTAAGTTTGCCGGAGATTCTCCGTCATCAATATTCTTTTTCATTTCTAAAATTGTAACATGTGCATCCGAGTGCTTTTCACAAATATATTCACTGGCTTCAACACCAACCATGCCTCCACCTACGACAAGGATATTTCCGTGTACATCAACTTTATCACCTAAAATATCATGTGCTGTACAGGCATTTTCATTGGGTCTATTTGGAATAGAACCGTTGCATACGAGTACCACATCAAAATCATGTACATCACTTACTTTCACTTCATGATTTAAATGAACTGGAATTTGTAGTCTTTGACATTCACTTTCTAAATAATCAATCCATTTATGCATTTCTTTTTTCGGGGTAATCTTGCTGGCAAGATTGATCTGTCCACCTAACACACCACTTTTTTCAAAAACTTCTACATCAAGTCCTCTTAAAGAACACATTCTTGCAGCGCTTAATCCACCGATTCCGCCACCTACAATCATCACTTTTTTATTCGATGTAGATGGTTCTATCTTCATTTCCATTTCATGACCACAGAATGGATTGATAACGCAAGTTCCGCATAAACGCTTTGTTTGTTGTCCAACACATCCTGCAAGGCATCCTGTACAAGGTGCAATTTGTGCATCTTTATCTTCTTTTGTCTTCTTGACAAAATCTGGATCTGCAAGTAAAGCACGACCCAGTACAATACCATCGACTTTATCTTCTTCTACTAAAGAACGAGCCAATTTCGCATCATTGATTTTTCCCACCAACAACACTGGTACATGACTGATTTCTTTGATTCTTAATGCTTCTTTCAAATTAGTTGCACACTCTTCTCCATGACTAGGCATAATTTTATTTGGCAACTCA
Source organism: Eubacterium sp. TM05-53 (assembly GCF_003436425.1). GTDB lineage: Bacteria > Bacillota_I > Bacilli_A > Erysipelotrichales > Erysipelotrichaceae > Holdemanella. The sequence goes on along the minus strand of NZ_QSPK01000015.1, from coordinate 28,260 downwards.
TATTGAGATCCACCCGAAACTTCAAAGGCATCTACACCTCGTTTTTCGAGTTCTGGTATCAATTGAAGTGTATCTTCAATTGTATTTCCACCTGGAATCTTCTCCGATCCAGAAATTCTTAAAATAATCGGAAAATCATCTCCACATTTTAATTTAATCGCTTCTACCACTTCAAATAATAAACGTGCACGACGCATTAAATCGCCACCATATGCATCTGTTCGCTTATTTTTTAAAGGACTTAAGAAAGAGCCTAGAAGCATATATCCGTGAGCACAATGAAGTTCAATTCCATCAAAACCAGCTTGTTTTGCCTGATAAGAAGTATTCGCATACATGGAAATAATGTTTGGAATTTCTTCTATTTTTAATTCACGAGTTTGTTGATACATAGAATTTAAATAGCCACTACTAGAAATTGGTGTAACCCCAAAGAATGAAGAGATGCTTTCTGGCCCAGGATGCGTAATCTGAGGAATGATTTTTGTTCCATACGCATGGATCTTATCCGTAAATTTCTTGTATTCCAAAATGCTTTCTTCACTTCTAAAACATAGCGTATTCCCTAAATAAGGGGTATTTGGATCCACACTTGTCGCATCCGTAATAATGCAACCCACTTCCCCTTTAGCTCTTTCAAGCCAATATGCCTGTTCTTGAAACGTAGGAATTCCCGTTTGATCTCCATACCCTAAAGACATCGGCGCCATAAATGTACGATTTTTTAAGGTCATCGAACCAATTTGAAGTTCATCAAATAATGTTGTCATATCGCTACCTACTTATTAATTTCTAAAACCGCATGATACGCATCTTTAAATGCATCTAAAGCAACACCTGCTTTTTTACAATCACCAATGATGTATGTAGGAATACCTAAATCTGCATACATGCTTGTATCGTTTGCCTTTGATCCTACAGCCATAATCACACTATCACATGGATATTCTTTGCCACTGGCAACAACTGCATGATCCTCAATTCGTTCTACAGTGGCACTTGTTTCAATTGTGATTGGCATTTGTGCCATCGCAAACTGCGCTGTAATTTGACGCAATGGTCCTAGATCTTGTAAAGCTTTTTCTTTCATTTCTAAAACAGTGACTTTCTTTTGTTTTGCAGCCAAGAATTCAGCGGTTTCAAAACCAACAAGACCACCACCAATAATGACGACGTTTTCACCTGGCACTTCTACTTTTTCACTTAATACATCATGAGCAACAATGGCTCTTTCACTACCTTCAATTGAAAGTACAAACGGACTAGATCCAATCGCAACAATGAGTGCATCCGGCTTAATTTCTTCAATCATTTCTTTAGTAACAACAGTATTTAAGTGCACTTCAATTCCAGATTCTTGAACATCCAAAATCATTTTATTGACCGCATTCTTAAAGTCTTTTTTAGCTGAAATAGCCCCGGCCAATAAAAATTGTCCACCAAGGCTTTCACTCTTTTCAAATAAAATTGGTGTATTGCCTGTTTCTTTTAAATCTAGAGCCGCTTCCATACCTGCAATTCCACCACCTAAGATGACAACTTTTTTAGAGGCAGATCCTGGTTTTAAGCCTAATGTCTCCTCTTCTAATAAGCCAGGATTTCGCATACAAGTAATGTGTTTAATAGCTGAATTATATAAGGATGCACAGAATGAGTCATAACAGCCTTGGTTACATCCGATACAATAGCGAATTTGATTCACTTTACCAGCTTTGGCCTTGTTACAGAAATTAGCGTCAGCAAGTTGAGCTCGTGCCATGACAACTAAATCGGCCTTGTCATCTTCTAAGATTTTTTCGGCAAATTCAGGCGTATTGATACGTCCACATGGCATTGTCAACATGCCTGTTTCTTTACGAATGCGCGCAGCATCTTCTACGTTAAATCCATTTTCAATATCCACTGGAGCCACTTCATATAGTGTAGCTGCCGTTAAGATATTTCCACGACTAATATTTAAAACATCCACACCGAATTCTTTGGCATCTTTACAGAATTCAATCACTTCTTCAACCGTTAATCCACCATCTAACATGTCATCATGACAATCTACACGCATGAATAGTGGCATATCTTCTGGCATATTGGCACGAATCGATTTAATACATTCCAATGGGAATTTTTTACGATTTTCAAAAGATCCACCCCACTCATCACTTCGATGGTTAATTCCACCTGAAAGCATAGAGTGTGGTAAATAGTTATGTGCGCAATGGAATTCTAAACAATCAAATCCAGCTTCTACTGCACGTTTTGCGGCTTGTCCAAACTTATCTATTATATCGAGTAATCTTTCATTTGTGATTGCTGGCACTGTATATTGTGGGCTTAATGGCAAGTCATTTGGTACTAAGATCTGAGCCGTTTGATCCGAAGCTACGGCCAATCCACCTTGCCATAATTGAACGCAAGTTTTTCCTCCGGCTTCATGCACGGCATCATTTAATTTTCTAAATCCAGGAATGTACTTATCTTCGGCAATCGATAAAAATCCATGTGGAGCACTGGCTGCATCGACACTTGTAACTTCAACTGTATTTAATCCGTTTCCACCTTTTGCACGAGCCACATGATACGCAATCAACTTATCCGTAACACTCTTTCCATCTTCACTTTCCGCACTTTCGTGTGTTCCCATCGCAGACATCACAACACGATTTCTTAATTCCATACCACGTATTTGTATGGGATCAAACAATTTGTCAAACATATATTATCCTCCTTTATGTATGTTTACTTCTTATTTCATTATACTTTAATTATTAGCGGTTTCACATACACAAAAGAAAAAGAGCTGTCATTCTTTGACAACTCGTACAGTTTCAATACCATAGTATTTCATGACTTCAATAGAAGACTCACTAATCACTTCTCCTGGAATCACTGGAAGAATCGCAGGAGGACAAGATACAGTCACACTGGAGCATACTTGTCCTAATGATTTAGATACATCCAATGTTATACTTGGCGAAAATAAAGCTTGACGCACATTCATGGCTTTTTTAGATTGTTCTAATTTTGGTGGCTTATTTGCTAAAATGGGTTTTCTTTCAATTCCACATAAACATGTCTCTAATCGTTTTAAGTCATCCTTCGTATTATATGGAGATGGCATTAATACAATATAGTCTGAATCATAGAATTCAGCATAGATATCACATTCCATTAAAAGATTTGCGATTTCATTTCCAGTATAGCCAAACTCTTTTGTTGAAATCGTTATCTTCATGGGTTCACCAGATAAAATCGTGTATCCATATTGAACCAACGTATTCTTTAATCCATCCACTCTTTGTATACATTCAGACAAAGATTTTTTAAACGTAGTATCCAACACCTCATTTGCCGCATCTAAAGATGCCATAATCAAATAGGATGGACTTGTGGAAGAAAAATATTCCATAAAATGTTTTACATCATTTTTCCATACTTGATTCAAAGAATCACTTAAGTGAAGATAAGCTCCCCCAGTAAGTACAGGTAGTGTTTTATGGGCCGAATCACAACATAGATCAGCTCCTAAATCTACAGGATGTAAAGACGGTTCTAAAAAACGAAGATATGCACCATGCGCATTATCGACGGCAAGTAGTACATTATGTTTTTTACATACACTAGCTAAAGACTGAATGTCCCAAAGATTTCCTAAATAGTCTGGATTGGTCAGATATACAGCCGTTGGAAGACTTTCAATAATTGCCTTTTCTAAATCCTCTTCATTTATCTTACAAGATAAATAATCACTATTTCCATATAACCATTCAATATCAAAATCTAATAGTGCAGCCGCATGAATAAAACTTCGATGCGCATTTCTTCCTGCAAGAATTTTAGGCTTCTTGCCTTTACTTTTGGCATCTTGGCATAATATCGTGCACATCGTTTGAATGCATAAAGTAGAGCCTTGGGTTGAATAATAGGTTGGACATCCAAATAAAGAGGAAGCATTTTGTTCACTTTCCTTAATGATTCCTTCTGCCGCAAACAGTTCATCAGCTCCATAAATTTCTGTAAGATCCATTCCTTCAAAACCAAGAATGCCAGCGCCTTTATGGCCTGGCATATGCATTCTTACAGGTGATTTTTCATGATACGATTTTAGAAAACTAACAATCGGCGTCTTCATGATTATTTTCTTTCATATCACGAATAATGGCTACGGCAAGGGCACACTCTAATCGTTTACAGAATAGCTCACAACCTTCTTTATATACACCTTTTACAGATCCTGTCGCATGGTATGCATTGGCTGCACATCCTCCAGAGCAATAAAGTCTTGCCCAGCAATCTGCACATTCTTTACGTGCATATACGTTACATGATGCAAATTCATCCTGAATCTTTTTGTTTGTGACACCCGTATAAATGTCTCCTAATTTAAAGGCTTCTTCTCCTACAAATTGGTGACAAGGGTATAAATCTCCCCATGGTGTTACGGCCATATATTCAGTTCCTGAACCACATCCTGAAATACGTTTATAAATACATGGTCCACCTTTTAAATCAATCATATAGTGATAGAAAGTAAATGGATCTTTCTTCTCATCATATTCCAACATCAACTTCGCTAAATCTTCATATTGTTTCATAACAACTTCACGATCGGCTTCTGTTAATGCTGCAGGATCATCGGATTTGGCAACAACAGGTTCCATACTTAATTCTCTAAATCCTAAATCTAACATTTGTTGCACATCTTTTAAGAAGTCCGGATTGGCATGAGTAAAAGTACCACGCATATAGTAATTTTTACCTTCACGAGCCTTTACTAACTTTTGGAATTTAGGAACGATTGTATCAAAACTTCCCTTACCAGAATAATCCACACGATAACGGTCATGCACTTCTTTACGTCCATCTAAACTTAAAACAACGTTGCTCATTTCTTTGTTCGCAAATTCAATTACGTCATCATCAATCAACATACCATTTGTCGTTAATGTAAAACGGAAATTCTTTCCAGCTTCTTTTTCAATACTACGAGCATACTCAACCAATTGTTTAACCACATCAAAGTTCATTAGTGGCTCTCCACCAAAGAAATCCACTTCTAAGTTTCTGCGTGTTCCTGAATTTTCCACCAAGAAATCAAGAGCTCGTTTTCCCGTTTCAAAACTCATCAATGCACGATCTCCATGGTATTTTCCTTGGCTGGCAAAACAATACGAGCAATTCAAGTTACAAGTATGGGCAATATGAAGACATAAAGCTTTAATGACACCACTTGTCTTAGCCTTTAACTGGCCTGCCATTGGCTCATATGTATCTTCACTAAATAAACGACCTTGTTCTTTTAATTCTAAAATCTGGTCGTAACATTCTTCCAATTCAGATGTTTCAACACTAGGGTATTTCTCCTTCATTTCTAAAACCAAGGTATTTTTATCTTTATCTAAAAATTCAGCAATCATATCATAAGCAATTTCATCTACGACATGAATACTTCCTGAACAAATATCCAATACAATATTCTGATTAAACATCTTATACTGATGAATCATCTATATTTCCTCCTCAAAATTTAAAAAATGCTGCCTTAAAGGCGGCATTAAAAATGCCGAATTACTTCGGCATTTCTTAATTACTTACTTTCTTTATTATTTTCGCAAGCTTGGTTCGCAATTCCACAACTAGTTTTACAAGCTGATTGGCAAGAAGTTTGGCATTCTCCACATCCACCATTTTTTGCGCTTTCACACAAGTTACGAGTATCTACTGTATTAATATGTTTCATGATTATATACCCCCATATAAATTCCTTTTTATTTTAACACGCCAACCAAATAATATCAAATTAAAAAGGCATTCCGAAGAATACCTTTATAAACTATTTAGAACTTTCTTCCTTAGTACGGAATACATAACGACTCGTTACTGTAGCACCTTCTGGAGCACCAGAGTATGAAGCATATTCTTTATTCATAGCTTTGATTTCATCCATTACACTTTGTAATGTTTCAAGTTCTCCAACACCTAAATCAACCTTTTCTTTTAATTGATCCAATCCTTCAGACTTGAATTGTTCATTACCTTCATATAATTCCTTAGCACCTGAATTCAATGTTTCAAATGCTTCACCTAATGTATCTAATCCATCAGCCATTTCATTAAATGTTCCACTCTGTCCTGCAAGTGTTCCTGTTGCATCTGATAATGCACTAGCACCACCATTTAATGTAGCATTGTTTGATGTTAATTGAGTAGTACCAGCTTTAATTTTATCTACACCAGATTGTGAAGCTGTTTGTAGTTGACCTAACTTATCTCCTAAGTTAATTGCTCCAGCATTAATTTGTAACGCTCCATTGTATAATTCTGTAACTCCAGGTTTTAAACTGTTAAGCATAGTTTGCATACCTTCAACTTTTTTAGTTGATCCAGATAAAGTTTGACTTAATGTATCAATTGTAGTCAATGCTGCTTGAACATCTGTTGCTAAACCATTTAATTTTTCAATTGATTTACCTACTAATGTACTCATTTCTGCAACAGTAGATTTTACAGTAACTAGAGTATCATTTAATGTTCCAAACTCTTCTGTTAAAGTCTGTAATGTTTGTAACCCTTCAATTGTACTAATTGCATCTACTTTAGCTTTTTCTGAATTCAATGCATCGATTTGAGTTTGAATACTGTTTGCTTCATCAGTCTTACCAGCATCATACAATGCCTGCTTAGCTGTACGTAGTGTACTAATAGAAGTGTCAATCTCAGACTTCATACTATTTTTAATAGTTGTGATTTCATCATTGACTGTATCTTTCTTCGAATTATAGTCAGCAATCGCATTATTATTCTGTGTTTCTTTAGTTACAATATTTGTACCCAAGTTATCCAATTTATCTTTTAAATCAGACAATCCAGATAATTTAGTAGATGCATTTGTTAATTCTGTTTGCATGCCTTCAAGAGTTGTTTTATCTTCGCTTAAAGTTTTAGCCATTCCTTGTAGTTTTGTTTTAGAATCATCTAAAAGTGCATTCATTTCTTTAACTGATGCTGTTACATTAGCACCATTTAATTGATCTAATAATTGTCCTAATCCATCTGCAACAGCTTGCGAACCATCTACTAAACTTGTTTGTTCCTCCGTTGAAGTTGTAACGGCAGATTGAATTAAACCTGCATTTTGAGGTATACCATATAATTGGTTAACACCTTCATTGATTGCACTAGCACCTTGTGTATATGCAGTTAATCCTGTTTGTAATGCTTTAACACCATCATTTAATTGGATAGCACCTGCAGATAATTGTCTTACTTGATCAGATGAGCCTGTTAATGGAGCGGCTTGCTCTTTTAATTGTGTTGTTCCATCATACAATTGTTTAGATCCATCGATCAATTGATCATCGGCTTCAATTAATTGATCAATTCCATCTGTTAATTCAGATACGGAACCAATTTCACCTAATTCTTGATCTAAATCAATTTCATTTGTCATACCAATCATGATAGATCCTAGATCAAAATCATTGACATCCGCTTCTACTGTTACATCATTACTGATTCCTAATTGATTATTTACTTTGTCTAAACCTGCAGATTTTAATGTTTCATTCAAACCTGGAATATTCGCAAATGCCAACATTTCATTGGTTCCATCATTTACAATCTTACCAGATTCACATTTTACATTTGAGAACTTGCCAGTACTCATATTCAACATACCACCAGCTAAATAACTAGGGTGAATCACAATGGATTTGCCATTGATATTTTTAACTTCTGAATAGTTATTTGTGAAAGAAATAGTTAATTTTAAATGACCAGACTTACCTTCCATATCTTTTGCAGACATTTCTTGACCATCTAATTCATAACGAATCTTAACAGATACTGGAAGTTGTTTTGTGGCTGTTCCTTCATAATACACATCATTTCCTTTCGCATTCCATGTATATGTATTTCCGTCTTTTGAAGGTTTTTCATTTGATTTAATGTTCTTGACATCTTTTAAGTTTAAAGTTTCTTTAATATTATTAATTCCATCCTCATCATGTAACCAGCTAGATACGATTGTATCACTGATTGAACCATCTGAGTTTAATACAGAATAAACGGTTTCTGTTTTTTCTGTAGGATTTTCATCATTATTTTGTGCAAATACAGTCACTGGCATCATACTACCTGCCATAACTGCACTCAACAATACACTACCAACTACTTTTACTGTATGATTTAAATTCATATTTATTCTCCTTTCGCTTCCATGTTTGATTTTGGCCAATTCTTTGTCGTCTTTTCAATAAACTTGTGGCAGAAAATCAACAATGAAGGCAATACTAATAAGATACTTACGACTGAAATTAATGCACCACGTGCTAATAAGATAACTAATGATTTGATCAAATCCATCTTAGCTACAAAACTTACACCAATACATGCGGCGAAGAATGAGAATCCACTTGTCATAATGGAAACACTCGATTTTTCCATCGCAATCAAAGCCGCTTCCTTAACCTTCTTACCATGCGATAACTCTTCTTTAAAACGCGTTGTCATTAAGATGGCATAGTCTACTGTAGCACCCAATTGAATAGTTCCAATAACCATACTTGCGATAAATGGAAGTGTACTTCCTGTAAAGAATGGAATACCCATATTGATTGTGATCGCAAACTCAATTGTTAATACTAAGATGACTGGAAGTGCAAATGATTTAAATGTTAAGGCAACAATGATAAAGATCATAATGACAGATAATACGTTAACCATCGCAAAGTCTGTATCCGTTGTTGTGATCAAATCACGTGTCATACTTCCTTCTCCACCAATCATACCCTTCTTATCATATTTATGAATGATGGTATCCATTTTATCTAACTGTGTATTTAATTCATCGGTTGCAGCTTTATAATCACTGTTCACAACAATTAATTTCTTTCCACCATTTTGGAAAATATCCTTTACTACACTTGGAGTAAAGTTGGATGCAAGTCCTGGACCCACAAATTCTTCATACGCTAATACGTTATGAATTCCTTTTAAATCTTTGATTTCAGAACACATATTCTGAATTTCATTCGTTGTTAATTTGTCATCCACTAAAACGAAATGTGTTGTTGTCATATCAAATTTATCTTTTAACTGATTTGTCCCAATGATACTCGCAAAATCACCTGGCATACCAGAAATCAAATCATAATAGACATTTGTATGTGCCTGACCATATCCAAATGGAATGAAAATCAATACGAAGGCAACAAGAATCTTTTTATAGTGACGCATCACAAAACGAGGAACTTTATGTAACTCATTCAAAATTGTTTTATGTTTGTACTTTTCAATCGTCTTATCAAAGAACATCAACAAGCTTGGCAAAATGAAGATAGTTGATAATACACCAAGAACAACACCTTTGGCCATAACGATACCAATATCTCTACCTAGTGTTAACTGCATTACACACAAGGCTACGAAACCAGCAATTGTTGTGATTGAACTTGAAGTAATTGAAGTAAACGTAGCTTTAATTGCCTTAGCCATAGCCTCTTCATTTGGAAGATTTTGTTTTTCTTCTTGATATCTATGTAATAAGAAGATGGAATAATCCAATGTTACAGCTAACTGTAATACAACAGCCAAAGCCTTAGTGATATAACTAATTTCACCTAAGAATACGTTTGTACCAAAGTTATAAACGATTGGGAAAATCATTCCTAACATAAATACAACTGGAGCAATCGTACTCTCTAATCCTAAGAACAATACAATCATACATAATACAACCGCAATACCTGCATAGATTGGCGTATCATGTTCTGTTTGATCTTTAGTATCTTCACTGATGGCTGACATACCACCTAAATAACAATCATCTTTTGTATATTTTTTTATTTTACTAATCGCATTCATTGTACGCATTGACGACGTTGGCTCTTTAAACGTAACAATCATCATTGTACTGTCGCCAGAATATAACATATCCTGAATGCTTTCTGGAATTGCCTGTTTTGGAACAGAGATATCTAATACATCATCTCTCCAAATACATTTTTCAACTCCATCAATTTTATTAATCTCTTTCTTAATTTTTGCGGCCTCTTGATCAGACTTGTTGTTGACAACCAAGAAGTCTACACTCGATAAGTTAAAATCATCTCCAAGAATCTTTTGTGTTTTCATAGATTCTGAAGTTGAAGGTAAATAAGACAATAAATCGTAATTAATATTTGTATTGAAATAACCAATTGCACTTGGAATCAAAAGAACAATGGCTACAGCCAAAATCATATTACGATATTTAACTATCCATTTTGACATCTTATCCATATCGAATCACCTTTTTTTCTATCCTTTCCTTTACTACGTGAAGAGTATAGTACTAAACTGACCGCTAGTCAATATTTTTGGTTTATTTTTTTCATTCCCCAGATATACAATTGTTTTAATATGTTCAATCGGTCATTTTTATTTGTAATTTGTAAATTATTGTTTATAATATGGATGGTGATACGCATGAAAAGTAAGATAATCGAAAACAAGAAAATAAAAGAAAACAACCTCTTACAGGCTGCCTTTAATTTATTCACAAAAGAAGACATTACGAATGTCTCTGTTAATGATATTGTAAAAAACGCGGGGGTCGCAAAAGGAACATTCTATCTTTATTTCAAAGATAAATACCAAATACGCGATATTCTAATTCAAAAAGAAGCACATCGCCTATTTGAAGAAGCCCACAAACAATTAGAGAAAAATGATATTCGTAATTTTGAAGACTCTGTGATCTTCTTGATCAATCAAGTATTGATTCGATTAGAAAACAATCCATTGATTTTAAAATTCGTTGAAAGAAACCTATCTTGGGGCGTATTCCATGCCCAGTTAAATACGGCTATCGATAATGATAGTTTCAATTTAATCAAAGAATTTAACGAAATTGCCACCGCAAATGGATATGAATTTGAAAATTCAGAAGTCATACTCTATCTTATAGTAGAACTAACAGGAAGCACTTGCTACAACAGTATTCTTCACAGTCAACCCCTTCCTATCGAAGAATATAAACCCATTCTTTTCGATTCCATTCGAGCTATTCTTTCCCAAGGAAAGAAAAAAAGCTAGGACAAACCTAGCGTACAATAATATAAATCATATAAATGACATATACGAGGATCATAAAGATCCCCTTTTTTCTTGTCATTGTATCTCCCTTTTTCGCAATACCATAAATTAATAGAGAAACACCAATCAAGACAAAAGTATCAATAATATTCTGTGAAGTAGCCGCAATTGGATGGATTGTACTTGAAGCACCCAAAATAAATAAAATATTCATTATGTTACTTCCAATCGCATTTCCTAAAGATAAACCACTCTCTCCTTTTCTTGCCGCAACAACACTTGTTACTAACTCAGGCAATGAAGTTCCAATAGATACGACAGTTAAACCAATCAACGTATCACTCATACCAAGCATAGCTGCAATCTGTTTTGCACTATCTACAGTGATGTCTCCACCCCAAATAATACACGCAACTCCAATCACGATATAAATCAAGCATTTGATTCCCGATAAAGTTTGAACTTTCTCATCTTCAACACGATTCTTTTTAGCACTACGAATCAAGTTTAAAATAAACAATACCAAACCAACCAAGAAGATAATTCCTTCAAAGCGATTCAACATTCCATTTAACACAAAAATAGAAAGTAAGATGCTCACTAAAATATTGATTTTTAAATCACGATTCAAAATATCCTTATCCATTAAAAATGGAGTAATCACTGCACTAGTTCCAACCACAACCAACGTGTTGAAAATATTAGAACCCACAATATTTGAAATCGCAATTTCATTACTGCCCATTAAGCCAGCCGTAATACTCACACTCGCTTCTGGTAAGCTTGTTCCAAGTGCTACAATTGTCAAACCAATAATAACTGAAGGCACTTTTAATTTACGGGCCACACTTGCACTGCCATCCACAAACAAGTCTGCACCCTTCATTAAAAGGACCATACCTAATACTAATAAAAGAAATACCATTTTCTCAATCCTTTCAAAGTCACCTTATTATATCACAGGCTTAAAATAAAAAAAGAGATTTTTTCTCTTCTTATCAATCACTTAATACTCGTTTTAGACTCTCAACAGATATTGAACAAACCTTAGAAATCTCATTGACACTCATTCCATTCTTTATCATAGTCTTGTACAAAAGAACTTGTCCCAATTCGACCCCTGTTCAATGCCTTGTTTTATTCCTAACTCAATTCCTTCAGCTTTCCATTCCTTTGACTTTACTTCCAGCCATCTCTTTTCAGCTTCACACATTTCAATTTCCTCCTTTTCCTCTAATTCTTCTAAATCCAACCATTCTACATCCGTTAATGTCTTGACGACTTTTAACACACTGCTTTTCACAAGTCCAAAATGATTACTCGTTCCTTCATAAATAGACTGATCATAAATACTTCGACATATGTAGAATAGATTATACACGTCTTCTTCATTAAAATTATATGAAGTATTTCCTGTGATTTCAATCAGGTTCATTTTGTAGTCATGGAAATAGGATTCAAATCTTTCATCCACCTCGACTAGCTCAGAAAGCTGTCTTGCTGCATTCCAAGGCCTTTCACCTGTATAGAATACTAGAATGTGCACCATTGGTAGTTTTTCTTTTGACTTATTCTTTTTCGACTTCTTTAACATTCGCTCATAAGCTACATATTCATATGCTGCAGCCCTTACAACCATGGACATATCCACATAACTTTGATTCTCAATAATGAATGCACTATAAATATTTCCATCATTGTACTTACGAATCACATCCACATGCTTTTCTAGATCCATATTCGAATCATTCATCTCCGAATCGAGTTCCATACAGTTTTCAGGTTTAAGAAATCTTTCTCCATCAAAGAAGTACGCATTAAAAAAGTCGACAAAATAGGCATTGTTTTCTAAAAACTCCTTCATAATTTTGTCTTTTGATTTATTCATGTGATTTCATCACCCCTATCTTATATGCGAAATAAATGGAGGTTTCTCTTGAAAACTTGCATTTGTTAAAAAATTTTTACGTTAAAATATAGAATTTATTGACCAAAATATGTATAATAAACCCATAAAGGGAGTAGCCTGCACATATATGTGTTTACAGCTTCGTCAATACGATGTTAAATCCGGACTGTGATGAAATGGCAAGACTTTGGTAGATAAGACCAGAGTCTTTTTTTTATCTGGTCCAGGAGGAAAACATATGAACATAATTTTATTAGTATTAGGATTTATTCTACTACTAAAAGGAGCCGATTGGTTTGTGGATGGATCTAGCAGTATCGCATCCCGCTTTGGTATACCCCAACTGATTATTGGACTTACTATCGTTGCGATGGGAACGAGTCTTCCAGAAGCCTTCGTTTCCATTACAGCCGCATTAAAATCGAATGCGGCCATTACGATTGGAAATGTTGTTGGAAGTAATATTTTAAATGTAGGAATCATTCTTGGTATTACCGCTCTCATTCGTCCACTACACATTCAAAATAGCACAATCAAATATGAAATGCCATTTATGATGCTTGTTACACTAGTACTCATTCTACAAGGCATAAACAATACTATTTCACGCTTTGACGGTATTATCTTATGGTTATTCTTCCTTGGTTACTTATACTACATTTTCAGAATGACAAAAAATCAAACCGAAGAAACAGAAATCAAAAAAACAAATCCCTTATTTATTCCACTAGGACTTGTATGTTTAATGATTGGAAGTAACTTTGCGGTAGATGCAGCCACAAACATTGCCATTTCACTCGGTGTCAGCCAAAGATTTATCGGATTAACTATTGTTGCCTTAGGTACTTCTTTACCTGAACTAGTCACTTCTGTAACAGCCGCAAGAAAAGGCAATGCCGACATTGCGATTGGAAATATCATTGGATCTAATATTTTTAATATCTTATTTGTCGTAGGTTCTAGTGCATTAATTACACCTGTTCCATTTGAACCTAACTTTATCATCGATTCTTTTGTCGCAATATTGATTGGTCTTGTCCTTTATATTTGCACAAAAAAAACAAGAGTACTCGACAAAAAAGCCGGCATACTCTTGTTAGTAACATATTCAATTTATTTTATTTATCTTCTTTACTAGCCTTCAATAAATCACGAATCTCTTCTAATAAGACAACAGTGTCATCTTTTTTAGGTTCTTCCTGATCAAGCTGCTCATTCGTTGTCTTTTTAAAATGCGCCAAAAACTTCAACATCGCAAAGATGCAGGCTGCAACAATTAAGAAATCTACAACATTCTGAATAAAATTACCATATGTAATTGTAGCTGTTCCTACTTGCACTTTTAAACCCGTAAAATCAAGTCCACCAATTAAAATACCCACAATCGGCATTAAAATATCATTTACTAAAGAAGTAACGATTTTCCCAAAGGCACCACCAATAATGACACCCACTGCCATATCCATGACATTTCCCTTGGCAATAAACTCTTTGAATTCACTGATTGTTTTATTTGGCTTCATTTATTTCTTCTTATCAAAATGCAAAGTTTGTTTCAAAACAGTAGAACAAGCCAAGTCACCAATGACATTCACACAAGTAGCTCCCATGTCACACAAAGTATTTACCGAAATATAAACACCCAAGATTTGATTTGTAGGAATACCTGCAATTGGACACAAAGCCGCAAAAGCTGCAATCGCACCACCAGGAACACCCGGAGTACCAATGCTTAGTAATACGTTACATGCAAGTACTGTAACCATTGTTCCAATACTTAAATCAATACCTAAAGCAGTCGCAAAGAATGTAATCATAAATGACATCAAAATTGAGACGGCATCCATATTGATCGTTGCCCCTAAAGGAAGAGTCAACGAAGTGATTTCTTCAGGAATACCAATCTTTTCTGAAGCACACTTTAATGAAATGGGCATCGTAGCACTACTTGAACAAGTACCAAACGCATTCAATCCTGCTGGTGCAATATCTTTAAAAAATTGAATTGGATTGTATTTTCCAAAGAATTTGACCATACCACCATAAATAATAAACGCATATAAATAGAACGTAATATACAACGCCAATAACACCTGTCCTAATTGAAGCATTGTATCCACACCATTTGAATACATAACTGTAGCGATACATGCGAATACTCCAAATGGCGTCACATACATGATCTTACTTATAATAAAAATAGAAATTTGATAAATCGAATCACACAAATTAATAAATGGATCCGCCTTTTCCTGAATAGCCAAACATGCAAGTCCAATAATCACGGCAAACGCAAGAACTTGAAGCATATTTCCCGTTGCGAAAGCCTCTACTGGATTCGATGGAATAATATTCTGTAACGTATCCAACAACCCATTAAATGTCGCAGCCTCCACTTGTGTTTTTGTCGCAACAATATGCGCATTCTTACCCAAATGTAACATGCGAGGCAAAACCAAACCTAGACCCGAAGCTAAAGCTGTTGTACCTGTATACCATAATAAGGCATGTAAACCTACCTTACCCGTTTTGGCAATATCCCCAATGCCAATGATTCCCATCACTAAACTTGTAAATACAAGTGGGAAAATCATCATTTTTAATGCCGACATATATATGGAAGCAACAACGCTCAATGCAGTATTTGCCCATTCCGGCATAATAATTCCAACAATAACACCTGCAATCAAGCCAATGAAAATACCAAGTGTTATATTATATCCTTTCTTTTTCATAACTCTCCTCCAATAATGTAAATATTTTACCATATAATTACATGATTGTAAAAATTTACAATGCGCTAAAAAAGACACTGACTAAAACAGTGTCATTTGATTTTCTTCATCCAACCCCTCTAAAGCATTCATATCCGCTAACTTTTCAACTAAAGTCTTTGAAAGCTGTGTACGCTTCAATACATCTTCCTTAGATAGGAATGGTTTTTCTTCTCTAGCCTTAACGACAGACAAACCTACGTTTGAACCCAAGCCATCAATACTTGTGAAAGGCGGAATAATTGCTTTTGGATCATCTGGATCCACAATAAATTCGGTGGCTGCACTACGATTAATACTAATATTCGAGAATCTAAAGCCACGCAAAACCATCTCTAAAGCAAGTTCTAACGTATCATAAATAGCCAATTCTTTATCACTTGGTTTTTGTGTTTTATCCTCTTTCATATGTTTGATATCCGCCATTCTTTGGCGAATTGCAGCCTCACCCTGAATCATGGTCTGCACATCATAAGCATCACAACGAATACTAAAATACATACAATAATAATGTACTGGCATATGTACCTTAAACCACGCAATACGCACAGCCATCATAACATAGGCAACCGCATGGGCTTTAGGGAACATGTACTTAATTTTTGTACAAGAATCAATAAACCATTCTGGTACATTGTTCGCCTTCATTTCGGTAACCCACTCATCTTTTAAACCTTTACCCTTACGAACACTTTCCATGATCGTAAATGATAATTTTGGTTTAACACCATACCCCATCAAATCAACCATGATATCGTCACGACAACCAATAACTTCATTCAACTTACAAGTACCATTATCAATTAGATCTTTGGCATTTCCCAACCAAACATCCGTACCATGAGACAAACCAGAAATTGTGACTAATTCCGCAAACGTTGTCGGCTTTGTAAGTTCAAGAATACCACGAACAAATGGTGTACCAAACTCAGGAATACCCGCTGCTCCTGTAACTTCATTATATTTTGTCGTATCGATTTTTAGTGATTCTGTTGTCGAGAATATAGCCATGGTCGCCTGATCATTCATTGGAATCTGACGAACATTCACCCCCGTTATTCTCTCCAACATTTTCATAGCCGTAGGATCGACATGACCTAAAATATCAAATTTTAAGATATTATCATGAATCTGATGGAAATCGAAGTGCGTTGTTTTCCAAGTCGCATTTGGATTGTTTGCAGGATATTGAACAGGCGTAAAATCATGCACATCCATATCCAATGGCACAACGACAATACCTCCTGGATGCTGACCCGTTGTTCTTTTGACACCTTCACAACCCTTAGCCAAATCTACACGCTTAGCCTCATTAAAAGGCTCGCATTCCATTTCTTCCTCATACCCTTTGACATATCCATATGCCGTCTTTTCCTGAACCGTACCTACAGTACCTGCTCTAAAGACGTGATCATCTCCAAATACCTCTTTTGTATAGGCATGGGCATTCGGTTGATATTCACCGGAGAAGTTCAAATCGATATCGGGAACTTTATCCCCCTCAAAACCTAAGAATGTTTCAAATGGAATATCTTGACCATCTCCACGCATGATTTCTCCACATACTGGACACACCTTATCCGGCAAATCAAAACCAGACTTAGCTTCATCACCCTCCAAGAATTCATAATGCTGACAATTCTTGCATACATAGTGCGGAGTTAATGGATTTACTTCTGTGATATTCGACATTGTCGCAACAAAACTAGATCCTACAGATCCACGTGAACCAACTAGATATCCATCATCATTACTCTTCTTAACAAGTAAGTGTGAAATATAATAAACTACATAGTAACCATGCCCAATAATACTGTCTAATTCACGTGTTAAACGCTTTTCAACAATATCCGGCAAATCCTTTCCATACCATTGGTGAGCAGTTTCAAAACAAATGTCACGCAACTTTTGATCTGACCCCTCAATGTCAGGTGGATACAACTTATCTTTAATTGGAAAGATAGGCTCTGTTAATAACTTCAATTTATTTGTATTTTCCACAACAACCTCATAAGCTACATCTTCACCCATCCATTCAAATGCCTTCAACATTTCATCCGTCGTCAACAAATGCTGATTTGGATTGCTCGTAGCCTTACGTGCTTGCTTATTATAAATATATAGAGGATGTCTAGCATTACCAATTGCCTTGGCATTGATATATACATCACGAAGACGTTTCTCATTCGGATTTACATAATGTGCATCACTTGAAGCAATCACCATCTTACCCGCTTCTTTTGCGGTATCATAGATAAACTGCAAATACCACTTCAAATCATCCACATCCGTAATGCTTCCACGATCCAATAAATTCTTATAACACTCTAATGGTTGAAGTTCAATATAGTCGTAATAGCCCATAGCTTCCAATAATTCTTTTTTACTTCGTGTATGCGCCAATTCAAAAATCTCACCATTCTGACAAGAAGAACCAATTAATAAGTTTCCATTATCCCACTTCTTTGAGATTTCTTCCTTAATAATACGAGGCTGCCCATTTTCTTTACCCATACTCACCAAATATTGTGTATGCGATAAAGTAATCAATTCAAATAACTCTTTTAAGCCATCCTTATTCTTTGCGTATACCGTCATATGATATGGACGATTTCTCTCATAAGGTTTTTTCGAAGCGTATTTTTCACATCCACTTTCCATATCAACTAATGTATCTAAAGTAGCTTCATGCCCTAATTGATTCATCATATTATACATGACTTGTGAAAGTACATCCGCATCATAGTCCGCACGGTGCGCCCCTTCGCCATCATAGCTAACACGATAATGACGACATACACTTCCTAGATTGAATCGCTTTTGATCATCTGGAAGCATCGCATACGATAGTGGCAATGTATCAATAACTGGATTTGTCAGTTCATCACGACCTGTTTTTCTGCAGGCTGCATTCATAAAGCCAACGTCAAACGTTGCGTTATGCGCTACTAAAATAGAATCTCCAATAAAATCTAATAACTCATCTAAAGCATCTTCAATAGGTTTTGCACGATCCACATCATTTTGTGTAATATGCGTTAAATTTGAAATGTGTGCAGGAATCGTACGCTTTGGATTAATGAACATCTGTAAACGTCCAACCTCTTCACGATTCTTGATCTTTACACCACCAAATTCAATAATTTCATCACGCGTATTCGAAAGACCCGTTGTTTCCAAGTCAAATACGACAAATGTTGCATCCTCAAGTTTGCGATGATCATTATTATATACAATATGATATTTAGAATCTGCCACAAGCATTTCACAACCATACAACATTTTAAATTCACGATTCGGATCTTTTTTTACCAAAGCCTCAATCTTATGTTGTGCCATAGGAAAAGCCTGTACAACCTGGTGATCACACACTCCAATAGAATCCATACCCCAGTCATAGGCAGTCTGGATAAATTCTTCAATAGCGCAAACGCCATCCATTTCTGAAAAATTAGAGTGAACGTGCCATTCTGTTCTTTTTACTTTCGCATGATCCTCCCTTTTCTTTTCTTCTGTAATTTCAAGTTTACGAACCATAAAAGAATCACACTTCGAGAATGAATCATAAACAACTTCACCCGTCAATACAACGTGCATGCCTTTTTTTACAGCTTGAATCTCTTCAATAGGACATCTAGCCCCTTCAAAACGTTTGGCAACGATCGCATCATCATAATCACTGATATACAACATCTGCAAAGTTTTACCACTCTTCATAACACGATTATCAATATCGAAAATATGTCCTTCAATTTGAACATTTGAATAGCCCACTCGCAAATCGGCAATCTTATATGTTGTAGCCGATTCCTTCTTATAGCTATTTGAAGAAGAATATTGCTTCTTTACTGGCTCTTGTTTCACAACTGGTGCACTCACTTGAACCTTTGCCGTTTCAATCTCAATATCATCCTCAACCTTTTTACACATAATTTCCTGTGTAATCCCTACATCCGCTAACTTTTCCATTAATGAAGGTAAAGCCAAATTTAAAGCGGCAAGTCGTGACTCATCGCGTGTAGAAAAACAAATCGTATCATTTTCTAAATAAGGATGCAGAAAGCGAAAATCCTTCACATCACTATATTTTTCCACAAAATAATTTACATAACGATCCAGTTCATCCATTTCAATTGCACTATTCCTTGTGTGCATATGCAACTTTACATGGGCATGCAAAGAAAGCTGAAGCTTCGTGATGATCTGTTCATAAATTTCCAAAGGAATTACATTCTCAAATTCAATGTAAAAATCAACCATTTTATGTGCCGTATGAAATACAGGATTCTCATAAAAAGTTGCTTTTTTAAAATACGCATATAATTCCGGATCTAGTAATTTCTCAAATACTTCCATTTTATTTTGCCATCTTTTCAAAAGCATCCTTAGCTGCTTTTTGTTCCGCCTTTTTCTTTGTACTGCTCGTTCCCTGACCTAATAAAATATCATCCAAATACACACCCATTGTGAAGGTTGGCGCATTGCTTGGACCTTTTTCTTCTAACAATTTATATTGAATTGTCTTTCTAGAATCTGCCTGAATCACTTCCTGCAAATGTGTTTTATAGTCTGTAACAGCCTCACTCTTCTCTTGTTTAAATACGGGCTTCATATATTTTGTCAAAATCTCGTCACAAACGGCATATCCCTGATCAATATAGATAGCTCCAATACAAGCTTCAAATTGATCCGCCAAAATACTTTCTCTATGGCGTCCACCCGTTTTTTCTTCACCTACACCTAAACGCAAGAATTCATACCAACCTAATTGTCTATTCAATACAGCCAATGTTGATTCACATACCGTCTGCGCACGAAGTGTTGTCATTTGTCCTTCACGCATTTTAGGTTCCATCAAAAATAATTGTGTTGCACTCCAAATCTGTAAAACAGAATCGCCCATAAATTCTAAGCGCTCATTATCATCCATTTCACGATGATGTTCATTGGCATACGAAGAGTGTGTGCACGCTTCTAAATAAATATTTTCATCTCTATACTGATATCCATTCGCATCTAACCAATCGATAAACTTTTCCATTATACTATTCTCCTTTTTTTAGATCTTCTAATACACAAGCAGGAACAAATCCTGAAATGTCCTGACCATATTTAAATAGTTCTCTTACGTTTGAGCTTGAATATAAACTATATTCAGGACGAGTAAATAAACATACTGTTTCAATGTCCTCATTCAATCTTGCGTTCATAAACGCCATGTTTTGCTCGTATGTACAATCCACACCATTACGAATTCCACGTACCAGCACAGTCGCATTCACACTTTTGCATGCCTCGACAACTAATCCCGACTGAATCTTGCATGTTACGTTTGACAAGTGCTTCGTTGATTCATTCAACCATTTTAATCTTTTTTCCTCTGTAAACTCATTATTTTTATCTGAGTTTGGCGAAATAAAGACCACTAACTGATCAAACAACTTACTTGCTCTTTCAATAATATCTAAATGACCATAAGTAACTGGGTCAAATGTTCCGCAAAATGCTGCTATTTTCATTCTTCATTCTCCTCTTTTTGATAATAAGAAATACGCGTAATGCCATATGTCTTCTCTTTATATTTTATGAATGAAGCTATTTTTTCTGGCCACACCTCTTCTTGCAGGCTTTCCACCACAATAACTCCATCTGATTTTACAATATCTAAATCCTCTAATTTTTGAATCAACTTTTCATTTTCCTGTTTCGCATAAGGAGGATCAATATAAACTACATCATACTTTAAAGTCAAACGCTCCAATACACTAAAAATATTTCCAAAAATAATTTTAGTCTCATTGTCTGCCTTTAAACTCTTTACATTCTCCTTAATGACAGAAATGGCCCCTTTATTATTATCCACCAAAGTCGCATGATCCATTCCGCGACTCACAGCTTCTAAGCCCATATTTCCGGTTCCACTGTAACAATCTAAAAAGTTACCGCCATCAAACATGTTCCCCAAACTTGAGAAGATGGCCCCTTTAATTTTATCTTGTGTTGGTCTAGTCGCATCATTTTTAGGACTTTTTAATGATCTAGACCCATATTTTCCCGCTACAATTCTCATGATAATCGATCCATCTCCCTTCTTCGGATTGCACAAATGCAGTTTTGTGCCAATCCCATTGTCAACATAATTGAAATCAAGCTTGTACCTCCACTACTTATAAATAGTAGGGGTACTCCTGTAAAAGGAATCAGGCTAGCCACACCACCAGCATTCAAAAAGAAGTGCATAAATAGATAAACGCCTGCGCCGCCTAATATTATTTTGTACATATACTCACTTGTTTTAAAGGCATAATAAAATAAGCGAAATTCAATAATTCCATACAGAATAACCAATCCAAACAAACCAAAGATACCTGTTTCTTCAATCAATACAGCTAAAATATAGTCATTATCAGCCTGTGTTAAATAACCATATTTACGTGCTGAGTTCCCAATGCCTTTTCCAACAATATTTGAGCTTGCGATTCCATACAAAGAATTAGCTGGTTGATATCCATCCCCATAAACATCGTTATATGGATCTTTGAAGTTTTCAACGCGCACCGCAATATGTGCAAATGACGTATGTTTTAAGATTTCATTTCCTATATTTGTAAATCCAAACAAAACAACGCCAGAAATAATTCCTCCATAAATAAGTACTTTTAATACTCGTTGTGTATGTTGTAAAACAGGATATTTTGGAATCATGATACAAGATATAAAGATAAATCCAATGATAACAGCGGTTCCTGTATCTTTTTGAAAAAGCACAATGATACATATACAAATAAATGCGGCCCACGCCCTTTTAAAGAGTCTACCCTTTTCCTTTAACATAATTGATTTCTTTTTTGCACGATACAAGCATGTCGCACAAATAATCAGCAATAATGGTTTTGCGAATTCACTTGGCTGCAAAGATATACCGGCAATCTGAATCCAGGCATGGCTTCCTCCAATTTCTGGAAACGCAAATGGAAGTATCATTATGAACAAACAAAGTGGAACAATACACCATTCTATTTTTGAATACCATCGAAAGCGAAAAAAGCGATTCATAAACCACATAGCAATATATCCACATACGCAAAATATACTTTGTTTGACAATTACTTTTGGGACAATGTTAGGGGCATATGTCGTTTTTCCTACATTGGTTGAAACAATCGTAAATGTTCCAATCAACAAAAGAAGCGCCACCGCCCAATTGATATACTTATCACACTTTGGATCCAATGCGAAAAATGATAATTTTCCCTTCTTTTTTTGTTCGGACATGTAAATCCCCCCATCATAAATTCTATTTTAGCATATTTTCAAAAATCATTTGTCAATAATTCAAAAATGCTATAGAATGTTTGCGAGGATGATTAATCTGAAAATATAATTTATAAAAAGAAGAAGTTAGAAGTACAAAAGGGCGCAAAACCCCTTTCCCCAAATATAAAGATTATTGTGCTGTTATAGTATTGGCATTTTGTTGAATCATTAGTGTTAATTCTTCAACTGTAAGTCCAATATCTAGTAGTTGTTTAATATCTGATTTTAA
>NZ_QSPK01000015.1:0-4951 GCF_003436425.1 Eubacterium sp. TM05-53 | reverse complement strand
TCTAGTAGTTGTTTAATATCTGATTTTAAGTTGTTCTTTACGTATTTAATTCTTTGTTCAACTGGTGTTTCAACTTCTGCTAAGTCTGCAGGATTCCAGATTTCTCCTGTAAGAAGCATATGATATGCTGCTACAAGTATTTTTCTGGCAATCGCAATATAAGCACGCTTCTTTCCACGTCGTTTTGAAATCTTATTAAATTTGTTGGCGTAGTAAGGATGGTTTGTATCCTTGACTGCTGCATGTGCAACTTCAACCAAACATGGTTTAAGATATACTCCGGCTCTGGAAATGCGTACAGATTTTTTCTTTCCTGCTGACTGGTTACTGGATGGAGTTAAACCTGCCCAGGAAGTTAATCGTCTTGTAGAAGTAAATTGATTCATATCTACACCGATTTCAGAAAGAATTGTGATGGCAGAGTTTCTAGAAACACCAGGTATCTGACACAAAAATGAAATATAGTCTTCATATGGCTCAATCATTAAATCAATAAGTTTATCAAGTCTTTGGATATTAGATGATAATTGTTTAATGTGGTTATTTACAAGTTCTATACGGGATTTCTGGACTGGTGTTAAATCCGTTCCATTAATGGAGTTGAGAATCATATCTGGAGAGGCCTTACAATTCTTGTGAACTTTTGAAAGAATATCTTCATCTGTGTATGGATTATCTGATAGAATAAGGTCGATGATATTAGATGCGGATTTGCCGAAAACATCAGTGAAGACCATATCCAGTTTACAATTACCAGAAGTAAGAGCATTCTGATAACGGTTCTTTTCGCTGGAACGCATATTTACAAGTTTGTATTTATAGCGAGTGAGTTCGCGAAGGATGCGGAAATCTTTTTGAGGTATAAAACTACTTCTAACAATACCGAACTTAAATAAATCAGCAATCCATTTAGCGTCTTTATCGTCGTCTTTCTCGCCTTTAACAGCGCGCACCCATTTAGGGTTGGCAACGACGATATTGGAAATATGGGACTCCAATACATTGTAGACAGGAATATAGTACTTACCAGTGGATTCCATGCATACATTTTGACAGTCGTTTTGAATCAGCCAGTCTCTAAAGTGGATCAAGTCGTTGTGAAAAGTCGAGAATCTTTTTTTTAGATAAACGGGTTCAACGGATTCAGAAATGCAGATAACTGCGACAATGAATTTTTTGTGCACGTCGATACCACAAACACGAGGATAAATGATTTTCATAGAAAAAGCTCCTTTCAAAATAAAGAAGAAAGAAGCATTGACTGAACGAGTGGCACTAAAGATTAACTAATAGTCAATGATTAATCTACGGACTTGATGTCGACACTAATGTGTGCTTGAAATACTCGAACTTACACTGGTTTTTATGCTGATTTAATCTGAACGAGATGCAGAAGTCTGCAACTCACCTCACCGTGCTCTGTAGTGTACTTCTAACTTCAAGAACATGGTAACAAATAAAAGATAAAAAATAAAAGCAAAGCTCATTGCACATTTTAATTCCAATGTGTGCCTTGAAGCGAAGCGGAAAGGAATGGTAGGTTACTATGAAAATAACAAGCAAAGATATTATATTGGATACAGACGAAAGAATTCGTATGCAAAGTGAACCTGTCCAATTGCCTTTATCAAATGAGGACAGAGAACTTTTACAGGCCATGTTAGATTATGTGCGTAATTCACAAGATGATGAAATTGCCGAAGCCGAAGGTTTACAGCCAGCCGTTGGTATTGCAGCTGTACAAGTTGGTGTTTTAAAACAAATGATTGCGGTTGTGATTCCTTATGAAGATGGTGTAGATGAAGTTGCACTAGTCAATCCTAAAATCATTTCCGAATCCGTACAAAACGCATATTTAGATAATGGAGAAGGTTGTTTATCCGTAAAAGGCGAACATCCAGGACATGTTTTCCGTCATGCAAGAATTAAAGTTCGTGGTTATGATTTGATTCAAGATAAAAATGTAACAATTTCAGCGGAAGGATATTTCGCAATTTGCCTTCAACACGAAATCGATCACTTATCAGGTACTCTTTTCTACGATCATATTGATGCCAATAATCCATGGAAAAGTGATGATGAGGCAGAAGTCATTTAAGCTTCTGCTTTTTTAAATCGCGTAGCTTTGCTATAATAACAATAGAGTCATTAAATTAT
This sequence comes from Eubacterium sp. TM05-53, assembly GCF_003436425.1. GTDB lineage: Bacteria > Bacillota_I > Bacilli_A > Erysipelotrichales > Erysipelotrichaceae > Holdemanella. The sequence goes on along the minus strand of NZ_QSPK01000015.1, from coordinate 2,794 downwards.
AGAAAGAGGTCGAATATGCCAAAAACACAAGAACAAGCGTTTGGGCATGCATCGAACAAAAAACCATATCATGCAAAAAATCACGTTGAAAAAGGTGATACTTTGATCTATGCCCTAGGGGGACTAGGCGAAGTCGGTAAAAATATGTATTGCTACGAACACGAAAATGAAATCTGTATCGTAGATTGTGGCGTTTTGTTTCCAGGTGATGAACTATTAGGCGTTGACTATGTAATTCCTGATTATCATCATTTGATTCGCATGAACAAAAAAAGAAAGTTTTTAGTAATTACCCATGGTCACGAAGATCATATTGGAGGAATTCCATTCTTACTAAAACAAGTCCAAATTGATGCTATCTATGCACCTCGTTTTGCGAAGGCTTTGATTCTTAAAAAGTTAAGTGAACATAAAGGACTAGAAAAAACAAAAATTATAGAAATTGATGAAAATTCAAGTATCTCAACAAAATACTTTAAAGTTGGTTTCTTCAATACCATCCACTCTATCCCCGATTCTTTAGGTGTACATATCACATGCCCTAATGGATCTATTGTCCACACAGGTGACTTCAAATTTGATTTAACACCTGTTGGAACAAATGCAGACTACCAGAAAATGGCGTTTATTGGTGTCACAAAACCAGACTTATTGATGTCAGATTCTACAAACTCTGGAGTTGAAGACTTCTCTATTTCAGAAAGAAAAGTTGCCAATGAAATCCAGGACATTATGCGTAAGACAAAACAACGTTTAATTGTTGCGACATTCGCATCCAACGTACATCGTGTTGCCCAAATCATTGAGGCTGCTACTAAATTTGGTAGAAAAGTAATCGTATTTGGTCGAAGTATGGAAAACGTTGTCGATATCGGGCGAAAGATGGGAACAATCAAAGTTAAGAATTCAGACTTCTTAAGTCCTGAAGAATTAGCTTATACACCAGATGATAAAGTTTGTATTATTTGTACAGGAAGTCAGGGTGAACCTTTGGCTGCCCTATCAAGGATTGCGAATGGTACACATCGTTTTATTCACTTAAAACCAGGGGATACAATCGTATTCTCAAGTAATCCAATTCCAGGAAACCAATCCAGTGTCAATCGTGTTATTGATAACTTATTTAGATCTGGTGCTACAGTATTGACAAAATCCATCTTAAATAACTTGCATACAACAGGACATGCTTCTAAAGAAGAACAAAAATTAATGTTACAGTTAGTTCGTCCAACTTATTTTATGCCTGTTCATGGTGAATATAAGATGTTGATGCAACACCGTCAAACCGCAATGGAAACAGGTATTCCTAAAGAAAATATCTTTGTATGCGCAAATGGAGATATTTTAATTTTAAGAGATCACAAAGTACTACAAAGTGACTGGCGATACCAAGGTGATGATATCTACGTCGATGGAAATGATATTTCCGGATTATCCACTGCCGTTTTAAAGGATCGTCGAATCTTAGCTGATAATGGATTGGTTGCCGTTATCTTAGCCATCGATTCAAAAGAAAACAAAATCTTAATGCGTCCAGTTATCGTGTCACGTGGATTTGTCTTCATTAAAGATTCACAGGGATTGATCAAAGAAGCTGAATATATTGTGAACAATTCTCTTCAAGAAAAGATGAAAGAAAAAACCACTTTCTCTGAAATCAAAAACTGTGTGCGTTCTACATTAGAACCATTCTTATATAAGAAGACACATCGAAACCCAATTGTAATTCCAGTTATTTTGAATTCAAAACAAACCATGGAAGAACTTCAAAAGAATCGCAAGAACAACTTCCATGCAAAAAAACCAAGAGCAACAAAGGCATCCTAGTGATGTCTTTTCTATTTTATGATAAAATAGTTTCATGACAAAGTTACAGAAACAAATGTTTATCATCATTGCCATATTATTTGCGATCGTATTAAGTATGCTCGGTTCTTTGACAATCGCAAAAAATATCGAACCTGATCAATTGGGCGTACAATATAAAACATTGAAAGATGAAAAGATTCCATCCTCAATGAATGATGTATCCATTGTATATTTAACAGATGTGCAATATGGTAAATTTGAAAATAAAAAAAGAGCTAATAAACTCTTTGATAAAATCGAACACTTAGATCCAGACATTCTCATTTTTGGTGGAGATTTATTTGATGAAACATGTCAAATGAGTCAAGAAGACATGGATTATATCACCAATAAATTATCTAAGATTCATGCTCCACTTGGTAAGTTTTGTGTCTTAGGCGAAAAGGATGAAGCCAACAATGATGTTGTTCGTTCTATTTTAAATCAGGCACAATTTGAAATATTAGAAAACGAAACTATTCTTCTTACAAACCAAAAAAGTGATGGCATTACATTAAGTGCATTATCAAATACGCCAGATCCAAGTAAAATTTCAACTTCTAGTGAACAATACAACTTGCTTATTACCCACATGCCAGATACTCTGACTAATGAAGAATTATCCACAAAATCAATATCGCTTGCATTATGTGGACACTCTCATGGCAATCAAATCACAATCCCCATTTTTGGTGGATATAAATCGATAGATGGGGCAAAATCATTGAATCGTTCCCACGCAAAGCGACTCGCCTTTCCGTACATCATTTCATCTGGTGTAGGATGCACACACGTAAATCTTCGTTTTATGGCAAAACCAGAAATCTATTATTTCATGCTACAAAGTAAATAAGAGGCTTTTTAAATCAGCCTCTTATTCTTTTTTCTTTGTGAGTACCCATCTGACAACCCTAGGCATTTACCAATCCTCTAGCCGTGGCATATT
>NZ_QSPK01000149.1 GCF_003436425.1 Eubacterium sp. TM05-53 | reverse complement strand
TTTTATGAGAAACCATCCTGTAATGGATAAGAATATACGTGATGATACTCAAATTAGTAGATTATTAAAATACAACATTAAAGAACAAGATATTAATCTGTTCTTGCGCGCATGGAATCAGATGAATAACACAAGAGAGTGTATCTATGTTGGGTATGACAGCACCAATTTCAATATAAATGCATATGGAATCGAACTGGCTGATTATGGACATCCAAAAGTAGATGAAGGACTGCCACAGTATAATCTAGCCTATGCAGTGAACCAGAAGGATTCTACACCGTTGTTTTATGAATTGTATGATGGAAGTGTTATCGATAATACAGAACTGGAAATCATGTTAGAAGAGGCAAAGGAGTTTGGACACGAAAAGTTAGGGGTATTAATGGATCGTGGATATATCTCGGAAAAGAATATAAAGGCATTGAGAACAAAAGGATATGAATATATTCTGATGATGAAGCAAAATCAGAGAATATGTCAGGAAATAATAGAAGAATATGGTGCGGCGGTGCAGTCATTAGAAGGATATTATATTGGTGAACATGGAGTTTATGGAACAACAGTAAAAAAACAATTATATGGTCAGGAAACAAATATACATGTTTACTATGACGATATAAGAGCTAGTGAAGAAAAAGTAGCGCTTATGAGTAGATATGAAACGTGGGAAAAAGAAATTGAAAAGAAAGTAGAAAAGAAGTTAGCTACAGAAGGAGAGATGAAAAAATATAGAAAAGTATTCAAATTAAAGTATGATCAAAATGGATATTTAGTTGCATACCAGAGAAACAGCCGATATATAAAGGAAGAAATAAGAAACCTTGGATTTTTCTTTATCATTACGTCAGAAGACATGAGTGCATCCAAGGCACTAGATATATATCGAGGACGAGATAATATAGAAAAGATGTTCAGAAGTTTGAAGAGCGGAATAGACTTCAATAAAGCACGTGTACATACAACGGAATCATTGAAATCAAAAGTATTTGTAACATTTATCGCAATGATCATAAGAAATGAGTTGTTCCAGAAAGCAGAAGTGCTAAGAAAAAAGAACCGTAAAGCATATACGGTTCCAGGAATGATATCAGAGCTTGAAAATATAGAATGTACAAGAAACAGTGTTGGAAAATACAGAAGAAAATATGCATTAACTGCAAAACAGAAATTGATATTAAAACAATTTGATATGGATGAAAAATATATTGACAGAAGCATTGGTGAATTTAGCTACTAATGCTTCTTTTATTTTTTAGTTATACAAATTCTGCAAAGTTAAGGA
>NZ_QSPK01000148.1 GCF_003436425.1 Eubacterium sp. TM05-53 | reverse complement strand
ACCAACGACTTCAACCTGATTTTGAATAAAGATGATTATCAAGCTTTTGTTAATGCGATTGATTTGCTGTCTTTACATTGTCCTGTTTGTGGTGCCGTTGGTCTTTTTATATTATATGGGCACTACACAAGATTTGTGATCATTGACGATATTTCCAGTGGTGAGTGTAAGATTCAAATTCCTGTTCAGCGTATCCAGTGTACTCAATGTAAATCCACTCATGCTTTGCTTCCAACTAATTTTGTCCCTTATACTCAGTTCACTTATCTTTTCATTTACTATATTGTCACACTTGATGAGAATGATGATTTGATTACTTCTTTTGAAGTTGCTCTACAAACGATTCGTAAAGTTAAAGCTCGTGTAATCGAATTTTGGGATTCACTCTTCCCAGACTGGAGAGATTTCAAACAGGATGACTTGAAGATAGAATCTTTAAAGCGCCACAATATTCTTTTTGGATCCACTAGAAGCTATTGTAAACTTTGTGTACTGTCACCAACAGGATAGTAATTCTGATTCTGATTTCTTTTGATATTATGTCATTGAAATCAGAAAGGAGATGATCTTATGATCGAAAATGATGCTTTCAAACTGTTGTTAATCAATCTTTTTCACCTGAATCCTGATGATATTGCCAATATTCTCTGTACTACGTTCAATAAGATGATGGTTCTTGTTGTGACTCTTACAGATAAACATCAGGCTTGTCCTTACTGTGGGTTTACTGCGCCTAAAATCAAGGAATATGTAACCAAGGAGATCACTCATTCAGCTCTTACCACCCAGAAATGCATAATAAAATACAGGGCAAGGCGCTACAAATGCTCATGTTGTGGAAAGACCTATTATGAATTCAATCCTTTTGTCTTCAAATCTCAGAAAATATCGATCCTTACTGTACATAATATTCTGAAGGATCTGAAAGACTTCAATGAGACATTTACTTCCGTTGCCAGACGATATCATGTTTCTCCAACTTCTGTATCCACTATTTTTGATAATCATGTGGATATTGGCAGAAACCCGCTTCCAGAAATTATTAATTTTGATGAGGTATATGCCTTCAAATCCGAAAAGAGTAAATATGTCTGTGTTCTTCTTGATTTTAAAAAACAAATTCCTGTTGATATCCTGCCTAACCGTAAAAAGGAATATCTTTTAAACTACTTTCAAAAGATTCCTTTAGAAGAACGCAAAAAAGTAAAATACGCCTGTTCAGACATGTATGAAGTATATCGAGATGTCGTTCATAAGGTGTTTCCATCCTGTTGTATGCTTTTGGATTATTTCCATCTTTCCCA
>NZ_QSPK01000147.1 GCF_003436425.1 Eubacterium sp. TM05-53 | reverse complement strand
CTGTATGCCTTTTGACTGCAAGCCATATTTTTCATCCAACGCTTCATGAAGTGTATCCAGTATTTCTTGACATGCTTCATTTCCATCAAAATCTATGCACCCTTTTAGATAATGGTCTATATGTGCATTGCATTCTGCGTGTTGGCATAGATCCAGACTATAATACTTTTTGAAATGATCATGTTCGAGCACATTCGTAAATTCACTCAGTATTCCCATCATTTTATCGATCTCATCTGAACGCTTCTTTTCTGCAATAAAATAGGTGCCTTTCGGGTTCGTTATCCCATGCATCCACCCAGTACCTCCATCTAATTTAAAAGATGTTTCGTCCGCATGTACAACCTTTTCACTTAGAATCTCCTCTTTGATTCTTTCACGTTCAGCTTCACTTTTTCTATGAAATTCATTTTCCCATTTTATGATGCTCGATTCCTGAAGATGGATTGTTCCTTTACTGATATCATTTACGATTTCGCAAAGTCTCTTATAAGGTATGGTGCCTCTTTCATTTAGATATATGACTACAGATTTGAAATGGCTTGTATAGGTTACCGGATTGATTTTATATTTCTTCGCTGTTTCATCATCCAACTCTTCATATTGTGGAGACAACAAATATCGTGTTTCACACACTACACTCTTTAATTCCATATCTATTTCCTGTGTTGCATAATAAAGTACATATCCATTGTCGTCTGTTACAGTAACAGCACCTGATGGTGCTTCATTTACATATTTGTAGATGATTTGATTTGGATTGGGTGCCAAACAGCTTTTATGAAGAATATGATCTGTCTGTCCGCCACGTTTTCTGCCTGTTGAAACACGTGAGTTCTGCACTTTCTTTTTTGGTTTTGAATGTGAAAGTATATCATGTGAAGAAGGCATGTTTGAATTTGTAGAATTCGAACTTTTCATTCTTCTGAATTTTTTATTCATGATTTCATTAAGTCTTCTTTGTTTCTCAAGCTCTTCGTAAGACTTTTTGAGCTCTTCCGTCTCCCTGTCCACTTCCTCTTTCATTTTACGCAATTCTCTTATCAGCTTTTCATTTTCCTTGCGGATATCTTCCACTTCTTTTTGAGCATCTCTGGAACTTTTCATAAGAATACGATTTTCTTCCTTGAGAAATTTGATTTCATCAGATTTTTTATTATCCGAAATTCTTAGAGTTTCAACTATTTCAACCAGTCTTTCATCGAAATAAGATTTATACTTCAAAACATTATCCAATGTAAGTTTATCTTTATACAACATACGATTCTCCTTTATCCACCTATATCATACCACTACTTTTTGAACTGAAAGATGTGGAAAACTCCAAGCCATAAAAGGACTTCT
>NZ_QSPK01000146.1 GCF_003436425.1 Eubacterium sp. TM05-53 | reverse complement strand
CACAATATTGTGATCAAAGAGTTCTTTTATTTATTTACTTCTCGGTGAATAGTAACTATTACGCAATTTTTGAAGATAAGAGTATAATATAAGGTATGAAACAGAAAGGAAAAGTTAAAAAGATTCCATTTACTATGGTCTTAATATTACTGATTCTTGTATTTGTAGTCATCCCCTTCACCATTTTAAAAATCACTGAAGACGGACAATACTACGTAGAAAATCTAAGTACAAGTGAAGTGCAAGCTACCTATAAACATTATATCTTCGCATCTTTTAAGATGGACACGATCAATTCTAAGTATACTTGTATAAAAGATGAAAACGGAAAAATATTACGACTTCAATCGGGCATCGTTAATTTAAAGACGAAAGATATAACTGAAAATACAGAATACACAACAGATACAGATGAAACTGGATATGTGAATGGAAGTTATGGTGCAGATGCTCAATATTTAGGTACAAGTTTTAATGGAAAGAAGGTTCACTTTAAAATAAGTGGTGTACAAGCATGGACTGACATCAACAATGTTGAATTGTACTTATATGACGATTCCTATATTTTATCCACATATTATGTTTATAATGGTTCCCTCATTCATACGATTTCTACAGATCTTGTTCAAGGAAATGCGAATTCTATTGCGATTGGTCCTGCACCAGAATTTTTAAAAGAGGATACTGCTTATTATTCATATGATGGACACTATTTTTATACGAGCTATAAAAACTTAGTTGATGATAAAAAAGTCAATAAAGATCCTTACTATAATTATTATCAATATATCCCACATAGAACTGCATCGTATTTGAATAATGCGATTTATAATGAATATGTCAGTGATGAATCCGCACTCTATAATCAAACTGATGTGTTCTTTAATATGCAAGCTAAATACGCAATCAATGCATCTATGATGTATGCTCTTGCCTTGAATGAGAGTGGTCTAGGACTTAGTCAGTATGCGCTTGAATATCATAATTTATTTGGTCATGCGGCCATTGATGAAAATCCAGACAATGCGAATCAATACAAATCAATCGCAGATTGTGTAAAGCAACATGCCTACAATTTCTTGCAACAAGGCTATCTTAATCCAGAGGATGCAAGATATCATGGTTCCTGGTTTGGTGATAAGGCAAGTGGCATCAACGTGAACTATGCTTCTGATCCATACTGGGGAGAAAAAGCAGCTAGTTTCTATTATCGCTTGGATGAAGATGGTATAGACAAAAAGAAAAATCCTATTAAAACAATGGAGATATCTAAGGATTTAAGAGTCTATGCACCAAATAAAAAAGATGTTCTTTATACTTATAAAAAAGGAAGTATTGTATCGATTCATATATTAAAGGTAGAAAACAGATACTATAAAATATCAAGTGAAGCACCTGTTAAAGATAATCATTTGAATGTAAATGTTAAATATAAAAATAGTTATGCGTATATCAAGAAATCGGATTTTAAATAAAGAAAACCATTCTAGTGTTGGCGTCTAGAATGGTTTCTTTTTGTTTATTATTATTTT
>NZ_QSPK01000145.1:370-1709 GCF_003436425.1 Eubacterium sp. TM05-53 | reverse complement strand
TGGTACTACGTCAAGAAAAAGGACTCATAAAATAGATAAATTCTAAATTCTAATGCTTTGAATAATAATTATTCTCATATTGATTTGGTGATTCATAACCGCTATTTCCTTTAAATTAGGAACATTCTACGAATTTTTATATTTTCATGAATAGTTCAGGATAAATTTTAAATTCTAATGCTTTGAATAATAATTATTCTCATATTGATTTGGCGATTCATAACCGCAATGACTATGAATTCGTATGGTGTTGTAGAATGTTTCAATATATTCGAAACACAAATCATATGCATGATCATAATCATAAATTAAAGTACGATTTAACCATTCTCTTTTTATTACTGAATGAAAAGATTCTATGCATGCATTGTCCCAAGGTGTGCCTTTCTTTGAATAACTTAGAATCAATCCTTTGGTTAATTTTTTATAAAGTTTGCTTGTATAATGTACTCCTCTATCCGAATGAATAATTACAGGATTCGCTGTTTTTCTCCGCTTTCTAGCCATCTCTATACATTTCAATACTTCTTCCACTTCCAATGTTCTTGATAATGTCCATGCAATTATTTTTCTTGAATATAGATCCATTACACTTGTAAGGTATACAAATCCTTCCAAGGTAAATATATACGTTATATCTGTACACCATGCCTCATTTGGCTTACTTGGTGAAAAATCTCTTTTTAAAATGTTATGCAGCTTTGTTGAAAAATCACTATCAAAGGTTGTTTTTACATATGGTTTAATGTAACAAGCTCTGATACCCATTTCTCGCATATATACACCTACAGTTCTTTGTGATATTTTTTCGCCTTTCTTTTGCATCTCTTTCGCTATCTTTGGTGCACCATAAATTTGATGATTATCATCATATATAGTTTGAATCGCTTGCATTCTCTCTTTCTTAGATATAGATTGCTTGCTTGGTTTTCGATGCAGATAATTGTAATATCCTGATTTTGACAAATGTAGCTTACTTAGCACTCCAGTCACCGAAAAATCTTTGTCGACCTTAGACTCTTCAGAAACAAGACAGTACAGAACTTGTGTTATTCTCCCAGAATGCTGATGGCTTTTTTTAGGATTTCAAGAGCATCTTGCGTATCCTTTAATTCACGTTTTAAACGCCTGTTTTCAAGCTCGGTCTCTGTTAGATTTCCTGAACCTTTAAATGTTGCCTGATTGTTATTGGCTTTAGCTTCCTGCTTCCATCTATATAAAGTACTATCTCCAATACCTAAATTTTTCGCACATTCTTTACGACTTAGTTCTGGATGTGTTAAACAATAATTGACTGCATTTTGTTTAAATTCTTGATCAAACTGTTTCTTTTTATTTG
>NZ_QSPK01000145.1:0-256 GCF_003436425.1 Eubacterium sp. TM05-53 | reverse complement strand
AATGAATTTCATAGAAAAAGTGAAGCTGAACGTGAAAGAATCAAAGAGGAGATTCTAAGTGAAAAGGTTGTACATGCGGACGAAACATCTTTTAAATTAGATGGAGGCACTGGATGGATACATGGGATAACGAACCCGAAAGGCACCTATTTTATTGCAGAAAAGAAGCGTTCAGATGAAATCGATGAAATGATGGAAATACTGAGTGAATTTACGAATGTGCTCGAACATGATCATTTCAAAAAGTATTATAGTC
>NZ_QSPK01000144.1 GCF_003436425.1 Eubacterium sp. TM05-53 | reverse complement strand
TTTGGATCCATCAACAAGGCTAATCTTCTTTTATTATCTTTTCATGAATAATTCAGGTGCAATAAAAAATCTATTATATATTTTTGATTTTCCATTCCTACATTAACTCTGATCTTTGTTTTAATTTTTAATTTGTCTGCCATAAGAATATTCTCAACAATTTTTTTATAAGTACCCTCTTTATTCTTCTTTTTTCTAGTTAAATCATGTTGATCTTTATCACCATCTAATGTAATTAATAAATAGTCTATATTTCTTTTATATTTCAATAATAATTTTGAAAAAACATCTAAAAGATATCCATTTGTGATTATCTTTACTTTGATATTGTTTTTTTGTGCAAACGATAATACTTTTTCAATTTTATTATAATTTTGTAATAATAATGGTTCTCCTCCATATAGGACTAAACGTACTTTATTATTCTCTAATTGTTTCTCTACATAGCGAAAGATTTTATTTAAATTGTTATTAGACGTTTCTTTCCCCTTCATGTCATGTTCAAAACAATAAGTACAGTTAAAATTGCATTCATAAGAAAATAGAATATAAATATTTTTTTCTTTATTTCTATTATGTTCATATAAAGAGATATACGAATTAAATAATGATTCTTCATTTAACTTGTTATTAATTATAAAACGATGATCTAATAAAATATCTAGGCTATTTTTATCAATTTCTTGATATTTTCCTTTTTTGAATTTGTTGTACAAATCATTGGATAGTAAATCAAGATAACCATATAAGGTGTTAAAAACAACATAGCCTTGCTTTACTTGGAATGAATGGACATACATTGTTTCTTTAAATTCTGTCATTGTACTATTCCTTTATAGCTATTTCTAGTATTTCTTTAAAATTATGACATTCGCCTTTTTGGCATGATATTGTGTTATTATGCATATTTCTTCCTACACATCCTCCTCCACATAAATATCTATAGTTGCAAAGTCTACATTGATTTATATTCAAAGTCTGTCGCTTTTTCCAAAGTGAATCTACCAATTCTTCATTTTCTTTATTTATTTTATATACATCATTACCAATTCCCCACCAACATTTGAAAACATTTTTATATAAATCAAATATATATTGATTTTTAGATGATGAACATTTACGTGTAGTGGGATAATAGGTCTCATTTGAAAATATGCCATCTACTAATTCTTTACCCACATAAGCAATATCAATTTTTTTTAATAGCATATGTTGTTTCTGTAAATCATATATTTTTTTTAAAGCTATATAATCAGGTATAACATTTTTATACTCCATGCATCCTTCATGTTCTAGTAAAATTATGTATGCATAGAAATGTGGATTATCAAAAAATCATGTAATTGTTCAGCTAATAACGGTAAATTATAAATATTATCCTTGTCGACATTTATTCTTAATTGAACATTTACTTTATGGAGTACTAGTAATTGAATAGAATCCATTATAATATCGAAAGTCCCTATTTTATTTTTCGATATTCTGCGACTATCATGTATTTTTTTATCACCATCCAAGGTTATTTGAATTGATTTTAGAGAAGGAGTATTGATTACATCAATGTATTCCTTAATCGTTATGCCATTGGTAACAATATCGTATTTATAACCATATAACTGACATTTTTTTACAAATTCTTTGATGATATATTTATTTGTGAGTACCCATCTAACGACCCTATGCACTAAATAGACATCAATGTTGTCAATATAAT
>NZ_QSPK01000143.1 GCF_003436425.1 Eubacterium sp. TM05-53 | reverse complement strand
GAAGATAGCTAGCTGCCGGGTCCTTTTTTTATACTTATATATTCAAAAGCCAAGTCTTTCCTATTTAGACTTGGCTTTTTTTCTGATTCATTAATTTTTGTATTGTATTTTCTAATGCGGTTTTTGCGATAACTGAATCATCAATATGTATTACAGATTTTTCTAATGGACACATGTCTGTGTTTGACCTATTTCGTATTTCCTTAACAAGTTTATCGTATTTGAAAGAAACATTATTCTTTTCTAAATAACTTTTAGCTGCTTCACTTAATGTATGAGCATAAATAAATTTGATTTTTGCGAGTACATATAAACTTGCAGCTGCTTTACCTACAACTGTATCTTCTATATCTGCATCTTTATAAAAATCAATATTTTCATTAAGCTTTGATAGAATTGGCTTTACTCCGATTTCATTGGAACAATAAATTATTTTATTGTCTCTACGTGCAATAAATTTATTCAAATTCTTCAGCCACTTTCTTAAGATTGCTAATAATTGGAAGTTTTTGAGGGCATACACGTTCACATTGTCCACATTCAATACAATCTAATGGCTTTCCATGCTCATTATTTAAATCATCGTATTCTTTTGATTTACCCTTAGATAAATTCTGTTTTCTTTTATTGTACAGACTAAAGTATTCTGGTATACAGATGTGCTTTGGACATCCAGGAGTACAATAGTTACATGCAGTACATGGAATAGCAATGGATGTTCGAATTTGATCACCTAAATGAATCAAGTATTTATTTTCTTCTTGTGTTAATGGCTTAAATTCTTTCATATATGAAATATTATCGTCTAATTGTTCAAGATTAGACATACCACTAAGTACGACACGAACATTTTCTAGACTTGCCGCAAAACGAATAGCCCATGAAGCAACGGACAATGAACTATCCAAGTTTAATAATTTAGTCTTAATATCTTCTGGAACACGTACAAGACTTCCACCTTTAACTGGTTCCATAATAACTACTTGTTTTCCATGTTTAACAGCTGTTTCATAACATAATTTAGATTGCACACTTTCACTATTCCAATCTAGGTAGTTGATTTGAAGTTGTACAAAATCCATTTCAGGATGTTCTGTTAGTATTTGATCTAAAATATCAGCTGTATCATGGAAAGAGAAACCGATTTCTTTGATTTTTCCTTCTTCTTTCATTTTTTTAACAAAATCAAAACATCCAAATTTTTTTGCGGTTTCGTAATGATTTTGATTTAAAGAATGTAGAAGATAATAATCAAAATAGTCAACACCACACTTTTCTAATTGTTCATCAAAGATTCTTTGAGCATCTTCTTTCACTTTCATAAATGGAACTGGTAATTTATCTGCTAAAGTAAATGAATTTCGTGGATATCTTTCTACTAAAGCCTTTTTCACAAATAACTCACTTTGTTTTTGATGATAAGGATAAGCTGTATCAAAATAGGTAAATCCATTATCAATAAAAGTATCAACCATTGTACAGAATTGTTCCAAATCTACAGAAGTTGGATCTTCTGGATTTGTTAGTGGTAACCTCATGCATCCAAAACCTAATTTTTTCATAAATATCCTCCTATTAATTAATTGAATTATAGTACAACTTTATTGTTTAATAGAAATAATAATTAAAAAAATGATTAAAAATGTGTATATATGAAGATTATTTTGATTATTTATAAAAAAAATGAAAAAGGTTTAAAAAAACATTTGACGAAAGAGGAATGATTTGGTAATATAGATGAGCACTGCTGAGGTG
>NZ_QSPK01000142.1 GCF_003436425.1 Eubacterium sp. TM05-53 | reverse complement strand
GGATTCAATACAAATACACTTGGAAAAGACTGCGCGCAGTCAGCAGCCAAACGTGCAAGACAAAAAGCTAGAAATGGCGAGTTTGAACCAAAGTCAGACAACTTTGATGGAAGTGTTCCAATTAAAGAAATGCCTGAAATGAGTCTTGAAGAAAAAGTGGCATATCAGGAGGCTCGTATCAAATATTTGGAAGATTACGTAGAATTTCAAAAAAAAATGCCATCCATATTGGAGGAGATATACTCATCGTACAACGTCAAGAAGTAAAAGATGATAAATTCTATATGGCATATGACTATATAAGAAGAGGAAAAGCTGAAGAAAATGGATATACGAAGACTAAGATTTTCAAGATGTTCGGTATCAGCAGCACGGGTTATTATGATTATGTTGCACGAAAAGAAGACAGAAATGGAAAGCTAGCCGCTAAAAGAAAAGATGAAAGCTACGTGATACATCAGTTTAAAGAGATTATCAAGGACCTTGGATTTGTACCTGGAAAAAGAACATTCCGTCGCCATATGTTTAGAAGATTCAACTATAAGATCAGTGTATCCAGAACATCAAAGATCATGAAAAAGATGCAGATTACGGCACAGCTTCCTAAGAAAGATGCCTATAAAGGTCAGGCAACACATCACCATGAATGTATGGCCAAGCCAAATCTTGTCAATCGCAATTTCAAACTAGGAGTAAGACAAGTTATTCTTACTGATATCACTTATATTCATTATGGTTATTATCGCACACCTGCCTACATGTGTGCTTTTAAAGATGCCTATACAACAGAAATACTTGGACATGCCGTATCAAGTAAAATGGATGTAGCACTTATTCAGGAAGCCTTCAACAATATGATGGATGATCATAAAAGTGAATTTCCAAAAGATATGGAAGTATACTGCCACAGTGATCAAGGCTCTCAGTACCTTTCAACCACATTCAAACAATTATTGAATGAAAATGACTTTATCCAGTCCATGTCTAGAAGAGGCAACAGCCAGGACAATGCACCAATGGAATCTTTTTTTGGACGCATGAAAACTGAAATAATCGACATCATCGCAAGATGTAAAAATCTGGATACTGTAAAACAATTAATCAGCGGATATATAAGCATGCACAATAATGAACGTTATCAGGAAAACCTTGCAGCTCTTTCTCCAAGTGAATTCTATACATACAAAGTAACAGGACAATATCCATTGGACAATTACTATGGAATAGAAGCTACAGAACTGATGTCGCTTGAACAAATCATTGAAGCAAAACTGGAAATGCAGGAAAAGAAAAAAGAATTAAAAAGAGAACGTCAAATGATCAATGAACAGCAGTCTAGATTATTTACAGATCCACTTGAAATCATAAAACGCGACAAGAAGAAAATAAAATCCGAAAAAAAGAAATGGGACAAGAAGCTTGAACTTGTAGAAAACCAATTGGCGAAGCTAAAAGATGTACTACAAAAAATCGATGACGCTTTGCGCTTCTACTATAATGAAGCAACTGATGAAATCAAGGAACAATTGAAAGATCCATTGAACTGGAAGAATCATACACAACTTAATTATTATAAAGATATTGACGCATTATACTAAAATATAAAAAACAATCAATAAATCTCAGATTGAAAAAAGTCCAAAAATCAGGACTTCCTTTCGTCGTGCAAACAATAAACAAATTACAAGCATTAAAAAATGAGCATCACAATTTGTGACACTCATTTAGCAAGAACTGTCAGATATTTGTCCTTGACTTTTGAACCAGTTTA
>NZ_QSPK01000141.1:945-1773 GCF_003436425.1 Eubacterium sp. TM05-53 | reverse complement strand
TAGTAGTTACGCATGAAAAATAAAATGGCTTAAATAAACTAAATCGGAAACTCTATTAAAGAATTTCCGATTTTTTTATGGGCTCAGATGGCAATATTAAAAACATCGACAGATTAGCGTTTCTTTCGTCTTAGGTTTGATTTGATCTGTTTGATGATTTCTGTATCTTTCATGATCAGTTGAACTTTACTGATACATTCAACTGGGAAGGCTTTAAATTCTTTTTTCGCAACTCGCATTTCATTTGTAGATATACTTCCATATATTTTTGCCAGTGCTAATGCCAAATTGTTTAAAATGACGATATTATTGATAGATGTCTTATTTGTAAAATGTATATCATCTTCATTTAGATAGGTATCTTTTTCTTTGTGGAAATTATTTTCTATTTCCCATCTTCTTTCTATAGCTTCCGCAATCAATTCTGTGTCTTTTGTATTTGATATAAAATACATGGTAATTGCCTTTTTGCGTGTGTGGGATACCATTTTTACAAATGTCTTCATTCCTGTGAATCCACAGTCATCATAATTGGATGGCAGACTAATAAAACTAAAGCTTCTTTTTTCAGTGTCTAATGTAGTTATTTTCTTTTTTGGATTCTCCTCATGTTTTTTGAATTTTTTCAGAATCTCTTCTCGCAGTCCTGCCTGGTTATCTTTTACAGGTGCAACATAAACACCTTTTTTTGACGCAATGATCTTACATGTTTCTCTTTGTGTATGCAGCGCATCAAAAGTAATAACTGTCTTTTTTAAATCCATCAGTCTTAGGATTTCCTGTGCTACTGGAATCTCATTCGTTTTTGTTTCAACCGGCTTGGAATGG
>NZ_QSPK01000141.1:0-935 GCF_003436425.1 Eubacterium sp. TM05-53 | reverse complement strand
TTTTTGTTTCAACCGGCTTGGAATGGATACAAAGACAGTCTGAGTTACTGTATACATTCAATACATTGATATTTCTTTGAGGATTCTTTGTATCTTCACTTCTTCCACTGCCACGCGCTTCCTTCCCGTCAACGGATTGATGACAGTACATAGTACCTTGAGCACATTTTCTAAGTTCCTGAAGGAATTCGTAGATACGTCCAATCGTAATTTCTTCAAATTCAACTGGATCAATACACATCAATGTTCTGCGGATCGTATCATGAGATGGAATCTGTCCATTCTTGATCAATCCGTATTTTTCATATCGACTTTTGTATACAAGTATATGGTCGTAAATCCCTAAACAGGTCGTTTTACCTTCATAAATAATACTTAAAAAGCACAGTAAAAGGATATCGGAAAGATTGTATTGAATTTTTCCTGGTTGTCTAAAATCTTTTAAATCATCAAAAAGATGTAAGAAACCAATGGAGTTCATAACTTCCATATGATCATCAAAATCAATATCGATTTCCTTGAACGTTTCATTTAATACGGCAACCAAATTAAAAATTTTATTATTCATAACGAAGCCCATTCCTTTCAATGATGTCAACAACCTCTTCAGGTATAGTCGGATAATAGATATGATCCGAAGAAATATCCACAACCGCAAGCTTTAAAATCTGTGAAAGCACAGCTATTTCCTGTGCATCAAAATAGCTTTCCATTAATCGCGCAATCTTATTGGATATAGTCTTTATGCGTGTAGCAGAAATAGAGTCTCTGTATTTACATAAAGATTCCTTATTTTTGTAAGTAAGGAAACACGAAGATAGAAAGATATCCTCGCAGCTTCCAAAAATATACTGAACAACACCAAGATATACAGTATCATCTGTAGCTCTAAAAGAACTGCGAATCAGATCTCGTTTAAAGCTTGAAATAATGAA
>NZ_QSPK01000140.1 GCF_003436425.1 Eubacterium sp. TM05-53 | reverse complement strand
GAACTAGATATACCCGTAAATAAAGGATTTGTCAACCACACGATTGTAGATTAATAGAAAATACTATTTATTGAAAATTTTTAACAATATGTTATAGTATAGATAGGGATAGGAATATTCCAATTCCTTTGTGAGTCTAGGCACATTAAATCTTGACTAGGGAGTGGTAGGTAGAGCTTTTTCGAAAGAAACTGAAGTAACCTGCTAAGTGTAATCTCTGTATACATAAGAACCAGCTGACCAAGCTTAAACGAAACGGATGTGATTGGCCCGTCAACCTGTTCCCCGGGTTAAAAATAATGGGGTCCCTGGATACTTGAAAGTAGAGTATTACCAATCAAATTTGAGCGTAAGCTCTTTTTTTTTTAGAGAAAATTCAATACAGTTTATATGTGAATTTAATGTGAATATGTGAGAATACTATAAAATATCACATATTCACATTGATGATATGATAATAAAAATTTTATAATTAAAAATGTCTCAAAACAATCTGTTAAAGTGTTTTGGAATATAGTATAATAGAGTCGGATAGAACAGAGTGACTTGTTGCATGAAGACATTTTTAATGCCGTAAAGAATCTGTCATTAAAAAGTATCTCTAACTGTATTTCAGAGTCAATGAAAACACAACTCACATAATAAAGTTTTAGTCTATAAAATGAAGTGGATATTGAAATATTACCAGATGACTGGAACATACAGGGCATGTTGTTTAAATGTGTGACTTTTTTCGTAAAAAAAATTTTGGGAAATAATATGGAGAAAATAATAAAGAGAAATTTTGAATATTACAAGAATCATGTGTTAGGAAAATATTATGTTTTTACCACTAATAAGAATGAGTCAATCATTGTAAAAACATCTCCAGAGAATCTTGCTCATTTATTAGGAATTAAATACGCAACTCAAAACGGATTATTCCGATATTCTGGAACAAGGTTCTTTCGTGAAATGCAAGTATACAAGAATGGTGTTCCACCTTTTGTAGGTATTTATGATTTGATAGATGCTGAAAAAGATAAAAAAGATATTTTATCCCAAGAAGAATTATGGTGTAAAAACAAAAATAAAATATTTATCGAACTTTTCGAAAACTTGAATCAGGGTTTTCATAATGTTAAAATTTATCGTAATATCAATAAAAGAGACTTTAAAGCAAATTATTTGCAAATTAAAATTTTAGATGACGAATACTATGGATATATAGGTATCTATGGGGATGATTCAGATGATTATTTTAAATTTAATTCAGTTATTTTTGACGATGGTGAAAAAAATGATTCGTGTAATTATATCGAGATTAAAAAATTTGAAATAATTCATGAAAAAGATTTTGATGCCTCAAAATATAAATTTATGCCATCCCCGCAGAATAAAAATAAAAAAAGTCAATTATGCACAATTCAAAAAAAGATTTGTTTATTTTGAATAATACGAGTGTAAATAAAATAAATCGAAAAATTTCTCCATGGAAATTGCATAAGGGGAATTTAAATAAAAATAATTGGCAATTAAGAAAAAACGGGAGAATACTTATAAAGGAATTTGAGAAAATAAAAAAGTGGAGTTCGCAAGAAGAAATAGTTTCATATATAAAAGGTGGAATCTCTGATTAGTGAAATTTTACCTTTTAATATCTGATAAAAGAAAAATCATTCGATTGAGTTGTTATTGACTGATTTAAATAGGCAGCAATAATGAGACGTGATTACTCATCTAATGCTCTGATTAATTCTTCTATGGTTGAAAAGAAAATGGCTTAACTAGCAATTTGGTGACATTGTTATAATTCTGGTTTTTATCATTTATA
>NZ_QSPK01000014.1 GCF_003436425.1 Eubacterium sp. TM05-53 | reverse complement strand
AATTATGTGTACAATTTAATTTGAATACTGTGTTAGCAATTAATTTGGCAATCAACACCTGACACTGATTGAAGCCCTGCTCCGTACAAATGCAAAGCTGTATATCCTTGACCCGAAAAATGCCGATCTTGCCGACTTAGGCTCTGTTATGAAAGAGGTGTATTTTCAAAAGGAAGATATCCTTTCCTGCATTGACAGATTCTATGAAGAAATGGTGAAGCGAAGCCTCGCCATGAAAGAAATGGAAAACTATAAAACAGGCGAAAATTATTCCTACTTGGGGCTTCCGGCTCATTTCCTGATTTTTGATGAATATGTCGCTTTTATGGAAATGCTGGGAACAAAGGAGAATACTGCCGTCTTAAATAAATTAAAGCAGATTGTCATGTTAGGTCGTCAGGCAGGATTTTTCCTAATATTAGCCTGTCAAAGACCGGACGCAAAATACCTTGGCGACGGAATCCGTGACCAGTTTCATTTCAGAGTAGCTTTAGGTCGTATGTCTGAAATGGGATACGGCATGATGTTTGGAAGTGATGTGCAAAAGGATTTCTTCTCAAAACAAATCAAAGGGCGTGGCTATGTTGATGTGGGAACAAGCGTCATATCTGAATTTTATACGCCCCTTGTTCCCAAAGGACATGATTTTTTAGAGGAGATACGGAAACTCACAGACGGCAGGCAGGACGCACAAAAGGCGTGCGAAGCGTAAGCCTTGCCGTGCGGACGGTTTGCCGGTTGGTGTGGCGGCAGCCACGCCAACCATTCAACCCCCCGTATCTAACAGGGGGGTACAAATCGACAGGAAACAGTCAAAAAAACATTAGAAAATCCTTTGGTTACAAGGGATTTACAAAATTTCAGCGTATGTCAAATGGGCTTTAAAAGTTGACATACGCCTTTTTGATTGGAGGGATTTTTACTGAATGAACAAACTTGGTTACAGCATTTAAAAGAAAAACGCTTGGCTTATGGACTATCTCAAAACCGTTTAGCTGTTGCGACTGGTATTACAAGGCAGTATCTAAGCGATATTGAAACAGGAAAAGTCAAGCCATCAGAGGATTTACAGCAGTCCCTTTGGGAAGCTCTGGAACGCTTCAATCCCGACGCTCCCCTTGAAATGCTGTTTGATTATGTAAGAATTCGCTTTCCGACAACAGACGTACAGCAGGTGGTCGAAAACATCTTACAACTGAAACTGTCCTATTTTCTTCATGAGGACTATGGTTTCTATTCTTATTCAGAGCATTATGCTTTAGGCGACATATTCGTCCTTTGCTCCCATGAACTGGACAAAGGAGTTCTGGTGGAATTGAAAGGTCGTGGGTGCAGACAATTTGAAAGCTATCTTCTGGCACAACAAAGAAGCTGGTATGAGTTCTTTATGGACGTTTTGGTGGCTGGCGGTGTGATGAAACGCCTTGACCTTGCCATTAACGATAAGACAGGGATTTTAAATATCCCTGTACTCACTGAAAAGTGCCAACAGGAAGAATGTATCTCCGTCTTCCGCAGTTTTAAAAGCTATCGCAGTGGCGAACTGGTACGCAAAGAGGAAAAGGAATGTATGGGAAACACCCTCTATATCGGTTCATTACAAAGTGAAGTTTATTTCTGTATCTATGAAAAGGACTACGAGCAGTACAAGAAAAATGATATTCCCATTGAAGACGCAGAAGTAAAAAACCGTTTTGAGATTCGATTGAAAAATGAGCGTGCCTATTATGCAGTCCGTGATTTACTCGTCTATGACAATCCAGAGCATACCGCCTTTAAAATTATCAATCGGTATATCCGTTTTGTAGATAAAGACGATTCCAAACCTCGTTCTGATTGGAAACTGAATGAAGAATGGGCTTGGTTTATTGGGAACAATCGTGAACGATTAAAACTAACCACAAAACCAGAGCCTTACTCCTTCCAAAGGACGCTGAACTGGCTATCTCATCAAGTTGCCCCGACCTTAAAGGTTGCGATTAAACTTGATGAAATCAACCAGACGCAGGTTGTAAAAGACATTCTCGACCATGCGAAACTGACAGACCGACACAAGCAGATTTTGAAGCAACAGTCAGTAAAAGAACAGGACGTGATAACAACAAAAAAATAACTCAAATACAAATTCATTGAATATAGAGAGGAGAACATTTTTATGAATTTTGGACAAAACCTTTATAACTGGTTTCTATCAAACGCTCAATCACTGGTGCTTTTAGCAATCGTTGTGATTGGCTTGTATCTTGGCTTCAAGCGTGAGTTTAGCAAACTGATTGGCTTTTTAATTATTGCGATTATTGCGGTTGGCTTAGTCTTCAACGCTGCTGGAGTAAAAGACATTTTACTAGAGCTATTCAATCGCATTATTGGTGCTTAAATAAAACCGTTCTTTTGTGGAATATAAGTGGTTTTCTTATGTTCCGCAAAGGAATGGTACACCAAACGAAGTGCGGTAGGGATTTTTGAATCTCTACAAAGAAAGGACGTGAATATATGGACGATATGCAAGTCTATATTGCGAATTTAGGCAAATACAATGAGGGCGAATTGGTCGGTGCGTGGTTTACCTTTCCCATTGACTTTGAGGAAGTCAAAGAGAAAATCGGCTTGAATGATGAATATGAGGAATACGCCATTCATGACTACGAGTTACCCTTTACGGTTGACGAATACACTTCCATTGGCGAACTCAATCGACTATGGGAAATGGTATCGGAATTACCCGAAGAATTACAATCGGAGCTATCTGCTCTGCTCACTCAATTTTCAAGCATTGAAGAACTAAGCGAACATCAAGAGGATATTATCATTCATTCCGATTGTGATGATATGTATGACGTGGCACGCTACTACATTGAAGAAACGGGTGCTTTAGGCGAAGTACCAGCTAGTCTTCAAAACTATATTGATTATCAAGCCTATGGTCGGGATTTAGACCTTTCAGGAACGTTTATCTCAACCAATCATGGGATTTTTGAAATCGTCTATTAAATCTGTCGGTACATTACTACTGGCAGATTTTCTATTTTACGGGGTGGCTCAATCAGCTACCCCTATTTTTTATGAAAGGATTGATTACATGAAGAAAATACGAAGCTATACCAGTATCTGGTCTGTGGAAAAGGTACTGTATTCTATCAATGATTTTAGACTTCCGTTTCCCATAACCTTTACGCAAATGACATGGTTTGTCGTGTCACTCTTTGCAGTGATGATACTTGGCAACTTGCCCCCTCTTTCCATGATAGAGGGAGCATTTCTCAAATACTTTGGGATTCCTGTGGCTTTCACATGGTTTATGTCTACAAAAACTTTTGATGGTAAAAAGCCTTATGGATTTTTGAAGTCTGTCATTGCTTATGCACTGCGACCAAAGCTGACCTATGCAGGAAAAAAAGTAACGCTTGGCAGAAACCAGCCACAAGAAGCCATTACAGCAGTTAGGAGTGAATTTTATGGCATATCCAATTAAATACATTGAAAACAATCTCGTCTGGAATAAAGACGGGGAATGTTATGCTTACTATGAGCTTGTTCCTTACAATTACTCATTTCTAAGTCCAGAACAGAAAATACAAGTGCATGATTCTTTCAGACAGCTTATCGCACAAAATCGTGATGGCAAAATTCATGCTTTACAAATCAGTACAGAATCCAGCATACGTTCTGCACAAGAGCGTTCCAAAAATGAAGTCACTGGCAAGCTCAAAGCGGTTGCCTATGACAAAATCGACCAACAGACAGACGCTTTAATATCCATGATTGGCGAAAATCAAGTGAACTACCGTTTCTTTATCGGCTTTAAGTTGCTTCTCAACGATCAGGAGTTTTCTATGAAAAGTCTTACCGTTGAAGCAAAAAATGCTTTGTCTGATTTTGTCTATGATGTGAACCATAAGCTGATGGGCGATTTTGTTAGTATGAGTAATGATGAAATCCTGCGTTTTCAGAAGATGGAAAAGCTCTTAGAAAATAAAATCTCTCGTCGTTTCAAAATCCGCAGGTTAGATAAGGACGACTTCGGCTATCTGATTGAACACCTTTACGGACAGACAGGCACTGCCTATGAAGAGTATGAGTACCATCTATCAAAGAAAAAGCTGGATAATGAAACGCTGATTAAATACTATGACTTGATTAAGCCTACTCGCTGTTTGGTGGAAGAAAAACAGCGATATTTGAAAATCCAGCAGGAAGATGAAACCGTCTATGTAGCTTACTTTACCATTAACAGCATTGTCGGAGAACTGGACTTCCCGTCCTCTGAAATCTTCTACTACCAGCAACAGCAATTTACATTCCCGATTGATACGTCAATGAATGTGGAAATTGTAGCGAATCGTAAAGCCCTATCTACTGTCCGCAATAAAAAGAAAGAACTGAAAGACTTGGATAACCACGCTTGGCAAAGTGATAATGAAACCAGCTCCAATGTGGCGGAAGCTCTGGAAAGTGTGAATGAGCTGGAAACCAATTTAGACCAAAGCAAGGAATCTATGTACAAGCTGTCTTATGTGGTAAGGGTATCAGCAAATGATCTTGACGAACTCAAACGTCGTTGTAATGAAGTGAAAGATTTTTATGACGATTTAAGCGTAAAACTGGTACGACCATTTGGGGATATGCTCGGCTTACATGAAGAATTTTTACCTGCCAGCAAGCGTTATATGAATGATTATATTCAATACGTGACCTCTGATTTCCTCGCTGGTTTAGGTTTTGGTGCTACTCAAATGCTGGGGGAAAATGAGGGGATTTATGTTGGCTACAGCTTAGATACTGGACGCAATGTCTATCTGAAACCTGCTCTTGCCAGTCAAGGGGTTAAGGGTTCAGTAACCAATGCGTTAGCGTCGGCTTTTGTTGGTTCGCTGGGTGGTGGTAAATCCTTTGCGAATAACCTTATCGTCTATTATGCGGTGCTTTATGGGGCACAAGCAGTGATTGTAGACCCAAAAGCAGAACGTGGCAGATGGAAAGAAACCTTGCCAGAGATTTCCCATGAAATCAATATCGTCACTCTGACTTCTGATGAGAAAAACAAAGGCTTACTTGACCCTTATGTGATTATGAAAAATCCCAAAGATTCTGAATCACTGGCTATTGATATTCTGACATTCCTTACGGGGATTTCCTCTCGTGATGGGGAACGCTTCCCAATCCTTAGAAAAGCCATTCGTGCAGTAACCAATAGTGAAGTACGAGGGTTGATGAAAGTGATTGAGGAATTACGGGTTGAGAATACGCCACTAAGTACCAGTATAGCCGACCATATCGAAAGTTTTACAGACTATGACTTTGCACATTTATTATTCAGTAATGGTTATGTGGAGCAGTCTATCAGCTTAGAAAAACAACTGAACATTATACAGGTTGCGGACTTGGTACTTCCCGACAAGGAAACTTCCTTTGAGGAATATACCACTATGGAGCTTTTATCCGTTGCTATGCTGATTGTCATTAGTACCTTTGCTTTAGACTTTATCCATACAGACCGAAGCATTTTCAAGATTGTAGATTTAGACGAAGCATGGAGCTTTTTACAGGTAGCACAAGGAAAAACACTATCTATGAAGCTGGTTCGGGCTGGTCGTGCTATGAACGCTGGGGTATATTTCGTGACCCAAAATACAGACGACCTCTTAGATGAAAAACTGAAAAATAACCTCGGCTTAAAATTTGCATTTCGTTCCACTGACCTTAACGAGATTAAAAAGACCTTAGCCTTTTTTGGTGTAGACCCAGAGGACGAAAACAATCAGAAGCGATTGCGTGATTTGGAAAACGGGCAATGCCTTATCAGTGATTTATATGGTCGTGTCGGTGTGATACAGTTCCACCCTGTATTTGAAGAACTGCTCCATGCCTTTGATACCAGACCACCTGTGCGAAAAGAGGTGTAAATGTGAAACCATCAATAGTAAACAGAATAAAATCAAACTGGACGCTGAAACGTCTAGGTAAAGTGGCAATGACAGTGGCTTTCACACTTGTGATTGCCATTTTTCTTTTAGCCATGCTGGGAACGGTGGTTCAAGCTGCGGGCTTGGTAGATGATACGGTCAATGTGGCAAATGAATACAGCCGATACCCACTTGAAAACTATCAACTGGATTTTTATGTGGATAATAGCTGGGGCTGGCTTCCGTGGAACTGGTCGGACGGGATTGGAAAACAGGTCATGTATGGACTATATGCCATTACCAATTTTATTTGGACAATCAGTTTGTATGTTTCCAATGCGACAGGTTACTTAGTACAGGAAGCCTATTCCTTAGACTTCATTTCCGCTACAGCAGATTCCATTGGTAAGAATATGCAGACCTTAGCTGGTGTGAGTGCAAACGGATTTTCAACAGAGGGTTTCTATGTTGGATTCCTCTTACTCTTGATTTTGGTTCTTGGGGTTTATGTTGCCTATACGGGACTGATAAAGAGAGAAACCACAAAGGCAATTCATGCCATTATGAATTTTGTGCTGGTGTTTATCCTATCGGCTTCCTTTATTGCCTACGCTCCCGACTACATTAAAAAAATCAATGACTTTTCATCAGACATCAGTAATGCCAGTTTATCACTTGGCACGAAGATTGTCATGCCCCATTCCGATAGTCAAGGCAAGGACAGCGTGGACTTAATCAGAGATAGCCTGTTTTCCATACAGGTTCAGCAACCGTGGCTACTGCTTCAATACAACAGTTCAGACATTGAAAGTATCGGTATTGACCGTGTGGAAAGCCTGCTCTCCACCAGCCCAGATTCCAACAATGGCGAAGACAGAGAAAAAATTGTTGCGGAAGAAATTGAAGACAGAAGCAATACCAATCTAACCATTACAAAGACCATTAACCGTTTAGGTACAGTCTTCTTCCTATTTGTCTTCAATATTGGGATTTCCATATTTGTATTCCTATTAACAGGAATCATGATTTTCTCGCAGGTACTTTTTATCATCTATGCTATGTTTCTGCCTGTGAGCTTTATTTTAAGCATGATTCCATCATTTGATGGTATGTCAAAACGAGCCATAACAAAGCTCTTTAATACCATTTTGACACGAGCTGGAATCACATTGATTATTACGACAGCATTTAGTATTTCAACCATGCTCTATACCTTATCGGCTGGTTATCCGTTCTTTTTGATTGCTTTTCTACAGATTGTGACCTTTGCAGGAATCTACTTCAAGCTGGGCGATTTAATGAGTATGTTTTCTCTACAGAGTAACGATTCTCAAAGTGTGGGAAGTCGTGTGATGAGAAAACCTCGTATGCTTATGCACGCTCACATGCACCGTCTACAGCGGAAACTTGGACGTTCCATGACTACTCTAGGGGCTGGGTCTGCCATTGTTACAGGTAAAAAAGGACAGTCGGGTTCGGGGAGTTCTGCAAGGACACAAGCAGATCACTCCCGACCAGACGGAAAGGAAAAATCAACACTTGGAAAACGTATCGGTCAAACCATCGGTACAGTAGCTGATACCAAAGACAGAATGGTAGACACTGCTAGTGGTTTGAAAGAACAGGTTAAAGATTTGCCGACCAATGCAAGATATGCAGTATATCAAGGAAAATCCAAAGTAAAAGAGAATGTCCGTGATTTAACCAGTAGTATTTCTCAAACCAAAGCGGACAGAGCCAGTGGACGCAAGGAACAGCAGGAACAAAGGCGAAAAACCATTGCGAAGCGTCGCTCTGAAATGGAACAGGTCAAACAGAAAAAACAGCCTGCTTCTTCTGTTCATGAAAGACCGACTACAAGACAAGAACAATATCATGATGAACAGACCTCAAAACAGTCTAATATTCAGACTTCATATAAGGAATCTCAACAAGCCAAACAAGAGCGTCCAGCAGTTAAGTCCGATTTTTCAAGTCCAAAAGTGGAACGCCAAGGCAATACCGTTCAAGAAAAAACCGTTCAAAAGCCAGCAACTTCAACCACTACAGCAGATAGAACTTCACAACGTCCAATCACAAAAGAACGTCCGTCTACTGTTCAAAGAGTACCACTACAAAATACAAGAAGTAGACCACCAATCAAAACCGCCACCATTAAGAAAGTCGGTAAGAAACCATGAAGTTGAAAACTTTAGTGATTGGTGGTTCTGGATTATTCTTGATGGTCTTCTCACTGCTTCTGTTTGTTGCCATTTTATTTTCAGATGAACAGGACAGCGGAATTTCCAATATTCATTATGGAGGTGTGAATGTTTCCGCAGAAGTGCTGGCTCATAAGCCTATGGTAGAAAAATATGCCAAAGAATATGGCGTTGAAGAATATGTCAACATACTTCTTGCGATTATACAGGTGGAATCGGGCGGTACTGCGGAAGATGTTATGCAGTCCTCGGAAGCCCTCGGTCTTCCACCTAATTCATTGAGTACAGAAGAATCCATTAAGCAAGGTGTGAAGTATTTCAGTGAATTATTAGCCAGTAGCGAAAGGCTCAGTGTAGATTTAGAATCGGTTATCCAGTCCTACAATTATGGTGGTGGTTTCTTAGGGTATGTGGCTAATCGTGGAAATAAATATACCTTTGAACTGGCTCAAAGTTTCTCAAAAGAGTATTCAGGTGGCGAAAAAGTGTCTTACCCCAATCCCATAGCCATACCTATCAATGGGGGCTGGCGATACAACTATGGCAATATGTTTTATGTGCAACTGGTAACGCAGTATCTTGTCACAACAGAGTTTGATGATGATACGGTACAAGCCATCATGGACGAAGCACTGAAATATGAGGGCTGGCGATACGTTTACGGTGGAGCTTCCCCGACTACTTCTTTTGATTGTAGCGGACTGACACAATGGACGTATGGAAAAGCTGGAATTAACTTACCACGAACCGCACAACAGCAATATGATGTGACCCAGCATATCCCACTATCGGAAGCACAAGCTGGCGATTTGGTTTTCTTTCATTCTACCTATAACGCTGGCTCTTATATTACTCATGTTGGGATATACCTTGGCAATAACCGTATGTTTCATGCAGGCGACCCAATCGGTTATGCCGACTTAACAAGCCCCTACTGGCAACAGCATTTAGTGGGAGCAGGACGAATCAAACAATGAGAAAGGAAGATTTAATGATGAAATTTAGAAAAAATCAGAATAAAGAAAAACAGATACCAAAGGAAAAGAAACCTCGTGTCTATAAGGTCAATCCTCATAAAAAGGTTGTGATTGCCTTGTGGGTACTTTTAGGGCTTAGTTTCAGCTTTGCGATATTCAAGCACTTTACAGCTATAGATACTCATACTATTCACGAAACAACTATCATAGAAAAGGAATACGTTGATACTCATCATGTAGAAAATTTTGTAGAGAACTTTGCGAAAGTCTACTATTCATGGGAGCAATCCGATAAGTCCATTGATAATCGAATGGAAAGTCTAAAAGGCTATCTGACAGATGAACTTCAAGCTCTCAATGTTGATACAGTACGCAAAGATATTCCTGTATCGTCTTCTGTAAGAGGATTTCAGATATGGACGGTAGAGCCAACTGGCGACAATGAGTTTAATGTAACCTACAGTGTAGACCAGCTCATTACAGAGGGAGAAAATACAAAGACCGTCCACTCTGCTTATATAGTGAGTGTCTATGTAGATGGTTCTGGAAATATGGTACTGGTTAAGAATCCGACCATTACCAACATACCTAAGAAATCAAGTTATAAACCAAAAGCCATTGAAAGTGAGGGGACGGTTGATTCCATTACAACCAATGAAATCAATGAGTTTTTAACGACGTTCTTCAAGCTCTATCCTACAGCGACAGCCAGTGAACTTTCCTACTATGTGAATGACGGGATATTAAAACCAATCGGAAAAGAGTACATCTTTCAAGAACTGGTAAATCCTATTCACAATCGTAAGGATAATCAAGTCACGGTATCGCTGACAGTGGAGTATATCGACCAGCAGACCAAAGCAACGCAGGTATCTCAATTTGATTTGGTACTTGAAAAGAACGGGAGTAATTGGAAGATTGTAAAATAACAAATATTGGTACATGATTACAGATACTTTGTAATCATGTACTCTTTTTGATAAAAAATTGGAGATTCCTTTACAAATATGCTCTTACGTGCTATTATTTAAGTGACTATTTAAAAGGAGTTAATAAATATGCGGCAAGGTATTCTTAAATAAACTGTCAATTTGATAGCGGGAACAAATAATTAGATGTCCTTTTTTAGGAGGGCTTAGTTTTTTGTACCCAGTTTAAGAATACCTTTATCATGTGATTCTAAAGTATCCAGAGAATATCTGTATGCTTTGTATACCTATGGTTATGCATAAAAATCCCAGTGATAAAAGTATTTATCACTGGGATTTTTATGCCCTTTTGGGTTTTTGAATGGAGGAAAATCACATGAAAATTATTAATATTGGAGTTTTAGCTCATGTTGATGCAGGAAAAACTACCTTAACAGAAAGCTTATTATATAACAGTGGAGCGATTACAGAATTAGGAAGCGTGGACAAAGGTACAACGAGGACGGATAATACGCTTTTAGAACGTCAGAGAGGAATTACAATTCAGACAGGAATAACCTCTTTTCAGTGGGAAAATACGAAGGTGAACATCATAGACACGCCAGGACATATGGATTTCTTAGCAGAAGTATATCGTTCATTATCAGTTTTAGATGGGGCAATTCTACTGATTTCTGCAAAAGATGGCGTACAAGCACAAACTCGTATATTATTTCATGCACTTAGGAAAATGGGGATTCCCACAATCTTTTTTATCAATAAGATTGACCAAAATGGAATTGATTTATCAACGGTTTATCAGGATATTAAAGAGAAACTTTCTGCCGAAATTGTAATCAAACAGAAGGTAGAACTGTATCCTAATATGTGTGTGACGAACTTTACCGAATCTGAACAATGGGATACGGTAATAGAGGGAAACGATGACCTTTTAGAGAAATATATGTCCGGTAAATCATTAGAAGCATTGGAACTCGAACAAGAGGAAAGCATAAGATTTCATAATTGTTCCCTGTTCCCTGTTTATCACGGAAGTGCAAAAAACAATATAGGGATTGATAACCTTATAGAAGTGATTACGAATAAATTTTATTCATCAACACATCGAGGTCCGTCTGAACTTTGCGGAAATGTTTTCAAAATTGAATATACAAAAAAAAGACAACGTCTTGCATATATACGCCTTTATAGTGGAGTACTACATTTACGAGATTCGGTTAGAGTATCAGAAAAAGAAAAAATAAAAGTTACAGAAATGTATACTTCAATAAATGGTGAATTATGTAAGATTGATAGAGCTTATTCTGGAGAAATTGTTATTTTGCAAAATGAGTTTTTGAAGTTAAATAGTGTTCTTGGAGATACAAAACTATTGCCACAGAGAAAAAAGATTGAAAATCCGCACCCTCTACTACAAACAACTGTTGAACCGAGTAAACCTGAACAGAGAGAAATGTTGCTTGATGCCCTTTTGGAAATCTCAGATAGTGATCCGCTTCTACGATATTACGTGGATTCTACGACACATGAAATTATACTTTCTTTCTTAGGGAAAGTACAAATGGAAGTGATTAGTGCACTGTTGCAAGAAAAGTATCATGTGGAGATAGAACTAAAAGAGCCTACAGTCATTTATATGGAGAGACCGTTAAAAAATGCAGAATATACCATTCACATCGAAGTGCCGCCAAATCCTTTCTGGGCTTCCATTGGTTTATCTGTATCACCGCTTCCGTTGGGAAGTGGAATGCAGTATGAGAGCTCGGTTTCTCTTGGATACTTAAATCAATCATTTCAAAATGCAGTTATGGAAGGGATACGCTATGGTTGCGAACAAGGATTATATGGTTGGAATGTGACGGATTGTAAAATCTGTTTTAAGTATGGCTTATACTATAGCCCTGTTAGTACCCCAGCAGATTTTCGGATGCTTGCTCCTATTGTATTGGAACAAGTCTTAAAAAAAGCTGGAACAGAATTGTTAGAGCCATATCTTAGTTTTAAAATTTATGCGCCACAGGAATATCTTTCACGAGCATACAACGATGCTCCTAAATATTGTGCGAACATCGTAGACACTCAATTGAAAAATAATGAGGTCATTCTTAGTGGAGAAATCCCTGCTCGGTGTATTCAAGAATATCGTAGTGATTTAACTTTCTTTACAAATGGACGTAGTGTTTGTTTAACAGAGTTAAAAGGGTACCATGTTACTACCGGTGAACCTGTTTGCCAGCCCCGTCGTCCAAATAGTCGGATAGATAAAGTACGATATATGTTCAATAAAATAACTTAGTGTATTTTATGTTGTTATATAAATATGGTTTCTTGTTAAATAAGATGAAATATTTTTTAATAAAGATTTGAATTAACGTGTAAAGGAGGAGATAGTTATTATAAACTACAAGTGGATATTGTGTCCTGTATGTGGAAATAAAACACGATTAAAGATAAGGGAAGATACTGAATTAAAAAAATTCCCCCTCTATTGTCCGAAATGCAGACAAGAAAATTTAATTGAAATAAAGCAGTTCAAAGTAACTGTGATTACAGAGCCAGACGCAAAGACGCAGAGCCGATAAAATGAGATTAATACAATCTCATTTTATCGGCTCTTTCCGTTATGTATGGATTCTTTTAATTAGTCTTCGATGTTTCTTGCTTCGTTGATACCGCTGGCTAAAGATTCCATTAAGGATAGTTCTTTGTCTGTAAAGCTATCCATGTATTTCTCTATCTGTAATCGTCGGGTGCTTTTTACCAAGTTATTAGCAGGTAAGAAAAATTCATCAACGGAAACATGAAGTAACGATACAAGGTCATAAAGAACTTGTATGCTGGGGTGTTGCCCTTTATTTTCAATATTAGTTAAGTACCGTGGGTCAATTTCAATCAATGCTCCCACTTGTTCACGAGTTAAACCTCGTTTCAATCGAGCTTCTTTAATGGCTAAACCAAAGGCTCTAAAATCATATTTATCTTCTTTTTTACGCATAGTAGACCACCTCTATACATTTTATTGTTCCTACTGAATTAAAAACAGGTATAGAAAAACGTGTTATATGGTTTATAGGTTTATATTTAATAAAAAGCACTACTAAACGCCAATAAAAAAAACCGTTATATGGTAGTGCTATTTACGCTGTTAAAATATTGTATATTACTTCCAAATGGCGGTTTGTTGGAGGTCAACGTCGCCATGAAGTACATCATATACAATAAATTTCCTTACATTGGGTTCTTGTCAAAAAAAGTCGTCTATCTGCAATAGATAAGTACGTCCACCAATGTGGTTTTATAAATCATATAGATAGAATAACAGAAGCATGTAAACAGAGAAATAAATCTGTTTATATGCTTTTTTGGCTATTCAGAACTTTTTTACAAAGTTTATTTATCAGTAATGCAACAAATCCCCCTTTCACATTGGGACTAAGAGTGAAAGGAGATAAACGAGCAAGGCTCACTTCCTTTCCTAGACAGAAAGGGGGTGAGAAACATGAAACCATCTTCTTTTCAGACCACAATAGAAAATCAGTTTGACTATATCTGTAAACGTGCTATGGAAGACGAGCGAAAGAATTATATGCTTTATCTTTCAAGGATTGCAAAGCGTGAGGTGTCCTTTTCGGATGTTGGCGATTATCTTGTTAGCCAGTTTGCGACAACAGATAACTATTCAACTGACTTTCAGATTTTTACACTCAATGGGTTATCAGTAGGCGTTGAAAATGATTTGTTGAGTGAAGCATTACGTGAGTTGCCAGACAAGAAACGTGAAATTCTACTGCTGTTTTACTTTATGGACATGAGCGATTCAGAAATTGCAGACCTGTTGAAATTGAACCGTTCTACTGTCTATCGGCATAGAACCAGTGGACTAGCCTTAATTAAAAAGTTTATGGAGGAATTTGAAGAATGAAAACACAATATCCTATGATTCCCTTTCCTCTCATTGTAAAGGCAACAGATGGCGATACCGAAGCGATTAACCAGATTCTACATCATTACAGAGGGTACATAACGAAGCGTTCCCTACGACTTATGAAAGATGAATATGGCAATCAAAGTATGGTCGTTGATGAAGTCTTACGTGGAAGAATGGAAACCAGACTGATTACAAAGATTTTGTCATTTGAAATTAAGTAATATCCTCTCTCCTTTCGTGGAAGCGTGCTAAACCATTCCACGCTTCCCGAACAGGGAGGTTTGTTATTCCACCAAAGCATATTGAGCTTTCAATGTGTTTTGATAGGCTAACGAGCCATTGTTCTTTGAAAACTGAATAAAAGTAATCGAATACGTTTCGATAAGAAAAGAGCCAACGGAACTAACCGCCATGACCTATCTTATAAAGATAGCGAGCGATTCATGTTAGTGATCCGAGAAGCAATCTTTAGCAGGATTGCCTGCAACGACATTCTTATCGTGATAATGATACTCCCATACAGTCAATAGTCCGAGCGTGATAAAACCGTCGCAGGCAATGAGTATGGCTACATGAGAACCATGCAGGGGTGGAACTCCCGTGAGCTTTGCTAAAGCTGTTCGATTGCTGGTAAAACAACTTTTATGAAATCCAAATAAGTGATTTGGAAAGGAGGATTTTATGAAGCAGACTAACATTCCTATTTGGGAACGTTATACCCTAACCATTGAAGAAGCGTCAAAATATTTTCGTATTGGCGAAAACAAGCTACGACGCTTGGCAGAGGAAAATAAAAATGCAAATTGGCTGATTATGAATGGCAATCGTATTCAGATTAAACGAAAACAATTTGAAAAAATTATAGATACATTGGACGCAATCTAGCGTCGCCAAAGGGTCTTGTATATGATAAAATAGTATTAAGTCGTATCAAGGCTCTTTCCATAAAGGAAAGGAGCAAATGCCATGTCAGAAAAAAGACGTGACAATAAAGGTCGAATCTTAAAGACTGGAGAGAGCCAACGAAAAGACGGAAGATACTTATACAAATATATAGATTCATTTGGAGAACCGCAATTTGTTTACTCGTGGAAACTTGTGGCTACAGACCGAGTACCAGCAGGAAAGCGTGATTGTATCTCACTTAGAGAGAAAATCGCAGAGTTACAGAAAGACATTCATGATGGTATTGATGTTGTAGGAAAGAAAATGACACTCTGCCAGCTTTACGCAAAACAGAACGCTCAAAGACCAAAGGTTAGAAAAAACACTGAAACTGGACGCAAATATCTTATGGATATTTTGAAGAAAGACAAGTTAGGTGTAAGAAGTATTGACAGTATTAAGCCATCAGACGCTAAAGAATGGGCTATTAGAATGAGTGAAAATGGTTATGCTTATCAAACCATCAATAACTACAAACGTTCTTTAAAGGCTTCATTCTATATTGCTATACAAGATGATTGTGTTCGGAAGAATCCATTTGACTTTCAACTGAAAGCAGTTCTTGATGATGATACTGTCCCTAAGACCGTACTAACAGAAGAACAGGAAGAAAAACTGTTAGCCTTTGCAAAAGCTGATAAAACCTACAGCAAAAATTATGATGAAATTCTGATACTCTTAAAAACAGGTCTTCGTATTTCAGAGTTTGGTGGTTTGACACTTCCAGATTTAGATTTTGAGAATCGTCTTGTCAATATAGACCATCAGCTATTGAGAGATACTGAAATTGGGTACTACATTGAAACACCAAAGACCAAAAGTGGCGAACGTCAAGTTCCTATGGTTGAAGAAGCCTATCAAGCATTTAAGCGAGTGTTAGCGAATCGAAAGAATGATAAGCGTGTTGAGATTGATGGATATAGTGATTTCCTCTTTCTTAATAGAAAGAACTATCCAAAAGTGGCAAGTGATTACAACGGCATGATGAAAGGTCTTGTTAAGAAATACAATAAGTATAACGAGGATAAATTGCCACACATCACTCCACATAGTTTGCGACATACATTCTGTACCAACTATGCAAATGCAGGAATGAATCCAAAGGCATTACAGTACATTATGGGACATGCTAATATAGCCATGACGCTGAACTATTACGCACATGCAACATTCGATTCTGCAATGGCAGAAATGAAACGCTTGAATAAAGAGAAGCAACAGGAGCGTCTTGTTGCTTAGTAGTACAAATGAATTTACTACTTATTTACCACTTCTGACAGCTAAGACATGAGGAAATATGCAAAGAAACGTGAAGTATCTTCCTACAGTAAAAATACTCGAAAGCACATAGAATAAGGCTTTACGAGCATTTAAGAAAATATAAAAAGATAATTAGAAATTTATACTTTGTTTATATTAAAAAAATTGTAGAAGACTATTTGTGGTTACTCAAAACATAGTATTAAGTTTTTATAATAATCTACATAATCTTGACTATCTGAAAGGCCAGATACTTGTCCATCACCACATTCAATTATAATCCAGGAATTATCTTCGAGCTGTGCATAATCGATTGTGTAATAGTTAGATTGTAAGTTTGCATATTTTTGTATTAATTCTTCAGGTGGTAAAGGCGTTAAGTATCCTTGGCCGGAATTCTTGCTAATAGAACAGATCTTGTTATTGGCATAGTAAACACGATATTCATTTGTGTTATCGTCATAATGTTTTAAATTTAAAAATTCTTTGATACAAATTCCTCCAGTCAGAAGATTACCTCTATACTGATAAAAGACTTTCATCCACCCATCGAACTCTTCTTGCGACATATCTACACGAAATGAAGATGGAAAGTTACTGCCTTTCACCGATTTTACGTAGTCCTTTACAAGAAATTTGTTTATACCGTTGTTTTTGATAATATTTAAATCAATTGGCTGATGAAGAGAAAATGTCAATATTTTAGCTGTATCCTCTTGAATACTTTTATATACATTCGGAAAAATATGCATTAATTTATAAGCGTTTGGATTATTAATTAAAGTGATGTTGTATGCTTTTAATGCTGCATAGAACTTTTCGTATACTTCTGGGATCATCATCCAGCCTCGATAAATGACAACAGTGTTTTTGGTAGGAATTGAAGTTAATTCTATAATTTTGTCTTCGAACCATTTTCTATAGCTGAAAAGAATGATATGGGTGTCGTTGATTTCTTTGCAAGTGATGTATTCGGCATACAAAGATGAATCTACTTTATTTTTATTGAAATAGTCAGACGGAAAAAGAAATGTATTGATCATACTGTAGAACTCCTATTCAATATAACTTTAATAGATGTTATGTATAGAGTCAAATTTCAATCTAATTTATTAAAATTATATAGTGTTAATCAAGTTGATTATAGTTCATCATATTTTAAAATATTATCTCAGATTATTATGTGAAGGTTGATTGAAAATTGCCAGGGCTGTATCTAGAGGTTGATCTATACGTAATCCTTGAGTTTATTCTGTTACAAAAAGCTCTTTATTAGAGTTTTTTATAATACGTTTAAAAAAGTAAAAAAAATAATTTTTTTTGAATTGTTTGCCAAAAAGTTTGCCAAAACGGGGTAAAATCGACTTTTTGACTACAAAAAAACTCTCAAATCTGCTTTATATAAAGCTTTTTTGAGAGTTTTAAATTTCAAACTGGCAGGGGTAGTAGGACTCGAACCCACATCAACGGTTTTGGAGACCGCTATCTTAGCCTTTGGACGATACCCCTAAGTGCCTGTTAATGATATCATGATTTAAATGGTTGCGCAAGCCTTTTTTTTAAAAAATCTCAATTGACAATAATATGAGGGTTACTTATAATTAATTAGGTATTGTAAAGAACATACCTAAAAGGAGGCTCTTATGTCAAGCCAAGTAGTTGTAGGTACCCAATGGGGCGATGAGGGTAAAGGAAAAATCGTCGATGTTTTAGCAGAAAAGGCGGATATGATCGTTCGTTTCCAAGGTGGAGACAATGCAGGTCATACAGTCATTGTAAATGGTAAGAAACATGTATTGCACTTATTACCAAGTGGTGTTCTACATGAAGAAGCAACTTGTATCATTGGTCCAGGAGTTGTTTGTAACCCATTTGTATTATTAAAAGAAATGGAACAATTAGAAAAAGATGGTTTATCAACGAAACACATCATTATTAGTGACCGTGCACAGATGTTAATGCCATATCATCAATATCAAGATGAATTAGAAGAGCAAGCTGCAGCTAATAAAATCGGAACTACAAAACGTGGAATTGGTCCATGTTATGCAGATAAGTATGCTCGTCGTGGTATTCGTTATCATGAATTTAAGGATTTTGAACATTTTAAAGCTCGTTTAAAAGACTGTTTAGATTTCAAAAACAAATTATTTACTGCCGTATATGGTGGAAAAGCTATGGATTACGATAAGATGGTAGCTGATTTTGAAGCTATTTATGATCGTATTATCCCTATGATCCAAGAAACAACACACTTAGTCAATGAAGCTTTGGATGAAGACAAGACAGTATTGTTTGAAGGTGCTCAGGCAGCAATGCTTGATATCAACTATGGTACATATCCATATGTAACTTCTTCAAGTCCAACAAGTGCTGGTGTTACTACAGGTGCTTGTGTTGCGCCAAGTCGTATTCAGACTGTTGTAGGTGTAGTAAAAGCTTACTCAACACGTGTAGGTGAAGGACCATTCGTAACTGAGCTATTAGATGAACAAGGTGAATGGATTCGTGAACAAGGTGGAGAATATGGAGCTACTACAGGTCGTCCTCGTCGTTGTGGATGGTTGGATCTATTAACTGTAAAACACGCAAACTTAATGAGTGGATTAACAGATATCGTTATCACTAAGATTGACGTATTAGATGGTTTAGATGAAATCAAGGTTTGTGTTGGATACGAAATCGACGGTAAAGAATATAATTATATTCCTAGTGATCAGGCAGATGTTGCCAAGGCAAAACCAATCTATAAGACTTTCAAAGGTTGGAAGACAGATATCACTAAGATGACTTCAGTTGATCAATTACCTCAAGAATGTTTAGACTATGTACACTTCATTGAAGAATTTACAGGTGTACGTGTTTCTATGATTTCTGTAGGACCAGATCGCGTTAATAATATTTACGTACATGAGATCAAGTAATTGATCTCTTTTTTTGTGCTATAATTTATTTGGTGATTTTATGGTACTCGATACAATTCATGGACATTATAATTCTTTCTTTGATTCCGAGAAGAAAATTGCGGATTATATTATCCAACATCCAAAAGAAGTGGTAAACATGACAATCAAGGAACTCGCAAATGCATGTAATACGTCGCAGGCAAGTGTTTCGCGTTTTGCCAGAAAATGTCAGATGGATAGCTTCCATCATTTAAAGGTGAATTTGGCCAGGGATTGTGTCAATGAAATCGAACAAAAATCAAATACCATTTCTACTGGTGATATTGCAGGTTCGTTGGAAACAATTTTATCCAATAAGATTTCTGAGCTTACGGCTACCATTCGCAATATAGATGTGGATCAATTGAGTGTGATTCTTTCTTTGATTCAAAATGCCAAACACGTACTTGTATGTGCCGTAGGAAATACGATTCCAGTGGCATTGGATTGTATGTTTAAATTTAACGAGATTGGTATTCCAACCTTTACATCTACCATTTGGGAAAATCAGGCATCTTATGCACTAGGACTTGATTCAAGTGATGTCGTGATTGCTATCTCAAATAGTGGAGAGAGCAGTCAAGTTTTAGCGGTTTGCAGGGAAATGAAAAAGCGTGGTGTACCTACGATTGGAATTACGAATAATGAAGATTCGGTTGTAGCTAAAGAGTGTTTGTATCATATTCAAACGTCTACGCGTGAAAAGCTATTTTTAAATGAATTTTGTTTTTCAAGGATTTCTGTGGCGACCGTCATTGAAATTTTATATTTATTTTTAACGAATGAACGCACAGATAGTTATGATCGTATCAGTCAATGTGAAGAATTATATGCTTCTTTGAAGGTATAGTTCTTCTTTTTGTATGAATTGAAATTACATAAATAATATATTGACGAAAATAAATTACATGATATAGTGAAAGTGGTGATGATTATGAAAAAGAAATGTGCATTATATGCATCAAAATTAGTAAAGGATGGTATGGTTGTAGGCCTTGGAGGAGGTAGTACCATATCGTATTTAATTGATTATGTGAAGGATAAAGATATTCAGGTGGTATC
Organism: Eubacterium sp. TM05-53; assembly: GCF_003436425.1. GTDB lineage: Bacteria > Bacillota_I > Bacilli_A > Erysipelotrichales > Erysipelotrichaceae > Holdemanella. Next base: position 20,557 of record NZ_QSPK01000014.1, on the reverse strand, counting down.
TCCTTCTTCTAAAACGGTATTAATAGCTCAAAAGGCAGGCTTGACAGTATTGAATACGCAATATGTGGATCATGTTGATATTGCCTTTGATGGATGTGATGAAGTGGATTCACACTTGAATGCTTTAAAAAGCGGTGGTGGTATTCATACACAAGAAAAGATCATTGCGTCTATGGCAGATGAATATATTGTGTTGGTAGATGAAAGTAAATTTCATGAGACTTTGGCATTTAAAACACCTGTTGTAGTTGAAGTGTTGCCTAAAGCATTTAGTATCGTAAAAAAGAAATTGGAAGAATTAAAGGGTAATGTTGAGTTACGTACAGCTTCCAATAAAGACGGATTTTTAATGAGTGATGAAGGAAATATCTTGTTGGATGTATATTTTACAGATGTACAAGATATTGGCTTATTGAATCAAACATTATTGATGATGCCGGGTATTGTGGATACAAGTCTATTTGTCGATATACTTACGGGAATGATTCTAGTTAATGAGAATGGCGTATTTAAAAAGGAAAGAAACGGTGAATTCTATGCATTATAATTGGGGAATTGTTGGTTCTGGATGGATTGCACATGATATGGCAAATGCCTTGATTCAAGAAGATGTTGGAATATATGGTGTGGCTTCTGGTCATTATAGTTCGGCTATAAAGTTTTCTGAAGAATTTTCAATTGAACATGTATATGAGAATTATCAATCTATGTTTGAAGATGAAAATATAGATATTGTTTATATTGCGACACCACATAATTCGCATTATGAAATTATGAAGAATGCTTTATTGCATAATAAACATGTCTTTTGTGAGAAGGCAATCACATTAAATTCTACAGAATTAGACGAGTGTGTGAAGATTGCCAAAGAAAGACATTTAGTAATCAGTGATGGGGTTACCTTATTTCATATGCCTTTGTTTAAAAAATTGAAAAAAATGATTTCATCCAATTCTTTAGGACCAGTGAAGATGGTTCAAGTCAATTTTGGTAGCTTTAAAGAACATGATGTCAACAATCGTTTCTTTAATCCAAATCTAGCTGGTGGTGCCCTACTTGATATTGGTGTGTATGCTGTTAGTTTTGCACGTTGGTTTATGGCTAGTAAGCCTAATACAGTACTAACAACGATGACACCCTTTGAAACGGGTGTTGATGAATCAAGTGGTATCTTGCTTCAGAATAAAGAAATGGAGATTGCGACAATCTCTTTGACAATGCGTGCTAAACAGCCAAAAAGAGGTTTGGTCGCATGTGAAAATGGGTATATTGAAATATATAATTTTCCTAGAGCCGATAAGGCGACAATCACATATACAAGTGATGGACATACTGAAGAGATTGTTTGTGGAGAAAGTGGTTTGGCACTCAACTATGAGATTCGTGATATGGAAGAATATGTTTCGAATTTAAATGGACAAACAAATTTACAATGTATTCAAGATGTGATGGATGTATTGACGAGTGTACAAGAAAGTTGGAAGAGACATGAATAAAAAATATTTTTTCTTTGACATTGATGGAACATTAACAGATAAAGCGACTGGTAAGATCGTGCCAAGTGCACAAGTCGCATTAAATGAACTACAAAAGGCAGGTCACTTTGTGGCTATTGCGACAGGGCGTGCTCACTATAAAGCACGTAACTTTATGGAGAGTGTGGGTTTACATGATATGGTTTGTTGCGGTGGTGGCGGTTTAGTCATTCATGATGAATTGGTTCAAAATATTCCTTTGGATCTAGATAAATCAAAAGCCATTGCCAAAGAAGCTCTATCTTTAGGATATGGTGTTTTATTTGCGCTAGATGATTCAATTAAGGTATACACGCAAGATCATACATTTCAAAATCAAGTAGGTGATCGTAAGGAGCCTACGGAATATATTTATGATGAAAATTTAGATGTAGACAAATTGGATGTGATTTATAAAATGTATATTTCCATCCCAAAAGAGAAGGAATCCGAACTGACTTTAAAGGATACGGTAGGGAATATGCGTTTTGTACCAGATTATCTAATGTTTCAATATGATGCGAAACATCAAGGTATCTTGGATATGATGCAGCATATTGGTGGTGATTTAAAAGATGTAGTTGTCTTTGGAGATGACACTAATGATATGGTTATGTTTGATCCGCAATGGACAAGTGTAGCCATGGGAAATGCGTGTCAAGAATTAAAGGATATCGCAACATATGTCACAGATGCCAATGTGGATAATGGAATTTATAATATTTGTAAGAAAATGGAGTGGATTTAGCGTCGAAAGGCGCTTTTTTTGTGCAAAAAATTAAAATTTATTAGAAAAAGTGCATTTTTTTACGTATATGAGTATGTAGGGAATGCCTACTAGAAAAGAGGTGCTCATGCGTAGCGCAAATTTATTAAATGATTTCGCCTTTAAGTATGTCTTTGGCGAAGATTGTAAAGAGGCCAATGATGCCTTAAAATCATTACTCACGGTATTTTTAGAAAGAAAGGTGAATAGAGTTGTTGTTAAGAATTCAGAAATTGTAAAAGACTATAGTAAAATGAAAAGTCCACGATTAGACTTATTGGTTGAATTTGATGATCGAACGATGGTGGATTTAGAGATGCAGTTAAGACAAACAAAAGATAATTTGCCAATTCGCTTTAGTTATTATTTGGCTCGACTTCATGGTTCTCAACAATTAGAAGGAAAATACTACAAACAATTAAAGGAAACAATCGTCTTAGTATTCTTTAATGTGAATCTAATTGAAAATGATAAGATGTGTAACACATTTACATTAAGGAATGAAGAAGGATTATCTTTTGTTGAAGAAAGTCAGGATCGTATGAAGTTACGTACAATTGAGATGGCAAAGTTAGATTTAAATAAGCCACTTGAAGACATGAATGAACAGGAAAAGATGATTTATTACTTTTTGAATTGCCACAAGGGAATGGATGATAGTAAAATTAAGGTGATGATAGAGAAGGATGGGGTGATTCAAATGTTAGAGAAGCGTGTAGAAACCATATCGGATGACGGTTGGAAGAAAATAATAGAAGATTTTCAAAAACTGCATGAAAATGAAGAACGAATGGAACGACAACTTGAACTTGAAGAGCTTCAAAGAGTAAAAGAAGAGGTTCGAAAATTACAAGAAGAGGCACGTAAAGCACAAGAAGAGGCTCGTAAAGCACAAGAAGAGGCTCGAAAATTACAAGAAGAGACACGTAAAGCACAAGAAGACGCTTGAAATGCACAAAAAGCCAATAAACATGTTGAAGATGTGAATAGACAAATTGAGCAGATGAATCAAGAAAGGACTTTGATGATCCAAACTATGCTTTCAAATGGTATGAGTGTATCTGAAATAGCGAAGTGTGTATCTAAAAGTGAAAAAGAAATTTTGGAATTGATTTGCTAGCCACCTTATTGGTGGCTATTTGTTTCCACTTTAAGTGGAAAAAGAAGATTTGAGAAATATTGTATTAACATTTATTATTTAGTTAACAATTTAGTCGACAAAAATTGTATACGAGGAGAGCGAAAATGGAAAAAATTCAAAATGTTCTTATGAAGTATTTGATGCCAATTGCGAACAAGCTTGAACAACAAAAACACATTCAAGCAATCAAAGATGGTATCGTTGCTTCAATACCTATTATTATCATTGGTTCATTCTGTACTATTTTCTTAGGTATTGCCAACCTTTTAGGAAGTGGACCTGTTTATGATTTCTTAAGCGCGAATATGGGTGTCTTGACATATGCATCTGCATTCACAAACGATATGCTTGCGGTATATGCAACATACTTTATTGCGAAGACTTTGTCTGAAAAATATGATTTAAAAGGAAGTCAACCTGCTGTTACAGCTTTAGTTGTATTCTTTATTCTTTGTGCTGTAGTGAAAGATGGTCAATTAAATACATCTTATTTAGGATCTACTGGATTATTTACGGGTATTGTTGCAGCTTTATTTACTGTTGAAATTTATCACATTTGTTACGAACGCAAATGGTATATTAAAATGCCAGAAAGTGTACCACCAATGGTGCAAGATAGTTTTGCTGCTTTAGTACCACTTGTATTAAATACAATTATTGCGGTCGCAATTGCAAATCTTTCATTAACATTTGGTAAGGTTGCTTTCCCACAATTGATCATGAATGTATTGGCACCAGCTGTAACAGGTATGGATACACTACCAGCTTTATTGATTGTGATGTTCTTTACGCAATTATTATGGTTCTTTGGATTACATGGACCAAGTATTACATCTGCTGTATGGGCATCTTTTGCGATTGCGTATGCCGCTGAAAATATTGCAGCTTATACAGCAGGACAACCTGTTCAACATATTTTCACGTTTGGATTATTCTATGGTATATTATGCGTATCAGGATCTGGTTTAACATTAGGATTAAATATTTTAATGATGAGATCAAAGGCAAAATCATTGAATTCAGTAGGTAAAGTATCTATTATCCCTGGCTTGTTTGGAATCAACGAACCATTGATTTTCGGTACACCAATTATCTTGAACCCATTCATGTTTATTCCATTTGTGTTTGGACCATTGATCTGTACAACAATTGTATATCTAACAATGAATTTAGGCTTAGTCGGTAAACCAATTGCCAATCCTCCAGGATTCTTGCCTCCAGGAGTAAGTGCATTCTTAATGACATTAGATTGGAAGGCTGTAGCCCTAGTATTTGTATTGTTGATTCTACAAACTGTATTCTATTATCCATTCTTCAAGATGATGGAAAAAGAAGAACTTCAAAAAGAACAGGCTTTAGAAAAATAGGAAGAGAAACATGTTAACAGCTAGACAATTAAAAATTATAAAATTGATTATGAATAATCCTGGTATTCATGGAAAAGAAATATCAGAAAATTTAAATGTATCTTCACGTACTATTCGTAATGAAATCACATTTATGAATGATGTGACAAACTGTATATTAATTCGTTCAAGTGCCAAACAAGGATACATGATCAATGATGAACATCTAGATATTATTCATAACATAGTCAATCAAGATAATGAAAATGTGGATCTAGCTGTCTATCGTATTTACAAAATTATAGGTAAAATATTATTCTTTGAGGATTGCAGCATATATGATTTGTCTGAATTTTTAGGTTTATCTGATTCTGTGATCCGCAAAGAAATCAATAAAGTAATTCAGTTTTTGTTGAAAAATTACAATGTGGAATTATTCAAATTAAAAAAAGATGAGTGTGTCATTTTATTAGAAGAAAGTGAAATTCGTGAGCTTCTTTTTAAAGTTGTAAAAGATATGGCGCTCGAAAATCCAGATGCGTTAATGGACATTCTTTATATGCTTCTAAGTGATTCGTGGGTTATGAAATATTATAAATCCACTAAGGAAGACGTAATTAAAATCATGAATGGAGAACAGCTTTATTTGTCAGAAACTGACCTGTCCATTTTTGCAGCATGTATCTTGGTGTGTCGAGTACGAAATCTAAATGGATACAATTTAGAGGATAATCAAATTAGTACTCCGGATGATCTTTACACTCGTGTCATTACTAAATTATGTATGCAGTCACCTTATTTAGAGCAGGCAGATATTGCGATTCTATATAACCTTCTACATACATTTAAAATGAAATCAACGGATGTAGTACCTGAAATCACAGATTTTACAGTGCTTGTATTTGATGAATTCTGCAATGAAGTATTCGATAAGTATTCAATCAACTTAAAGGAATCCGAAGCTTTATCCAATAAAATGCTTTTGCACATAGAGTTCATGAATCGACGCGTTATTGGTGGATATGAATTGAAAAATCCCATTGTGGATGATGTAAAGACAAAGTTTCCGTTTGCCTTTGAAATCAGCATGATGATTGTTCCCATTCTTTTCAAATATAAACGTGTTTATGTGACAGAAGATGAAATCTCATACTTAACGGTATATGTGGCACAATTTTTAGAAAATGAAAATGTAAAACTAAAAACAGTTATTGTGACAAACCAGCGTCATAGTGTTAAACACTTATTGACACAGTGGCTAGAAATGTATTTTAAAAATCAAATTGCGATCGTAGATATCGTAAATAAGGAAGTCTTGAAAAAAATGGATCTTACTTCGATAGATCTTGTGATCACATTAGATTCATTCCTTGTCCTAAAAAATGTTGAAGTGTTCAGCATGGATAAATTGCCAGAAATCAAAGATATTGAACGATTGAATTCAATCATCCATATGATTCGTATGAATAAGCGTGTTTCTAAAATATTAGATCGTTATATTCAAAAGGAACATGTAACGGTATATCAAGATACGATGGATCTTTCAGATATTTTATTAGAACTATCTAAAAATTTGCATGAATCCGGATCAATTTCAGATACAGAAGGATTCTATGAAGATGTTTTATTGAGAGAAAAGAATTATCCAACCAATCTAGGACCACAAATGATGGTGCCACATGCCCTGTTCACATTTGCCGATAAAACAGGTATAGAAGTAGCTTTGTTGAAAAAGCCGTTTGAACATCATGGAAACCAAGTGCAGCTTGTATTCTTGCTAGCGCTCGAGAAGAAACGAAACGATGAAATGAACTTGTTGTTTCAATTCTTTAACCAAATTGTATCACACAAAAAATATATGCATCAGCTTCTTCAAAGTGAAGATAGCGATGCCTTCATTAAAAACTTATATAGTTTTAAATTGTTAGAGTAAAAAGCAATAAAATCAAACATAATATATGTATCAATTTATTGTCTTATGAAAAGAAAGTGAGATAGTAAAATGAAGAAATTTTCAATTGTTATTGCAGGTGGAGGAAGTACATATACTCCAGAAATTATTTTAATGTTGTTAGACAACCTAGATCGTTTACCATTAAGAAGTATCAAATTATATGATAACGATGCAGAACGTCAAAATCATGTCGCAAAGGCATGCGAAATCTTGATTAAAGAAAAAGATCCAACGATTGAATATGTCGCAACAACAGATCCAGAAGTTGCTTATACAGATGTTGATTTTGTATTAGCACACATCCGTGTAGGTAAACTTGGAATGCGATCTTTAGATGAAAAGATTCCATTGAAGTATGGTGTTGTTGGACAAGAAACATGTGGTCCTGGTGGAATGGCCTATGGTTTACGTAGTATTCCGGGAGTATTGGAAAACATTGAATATATGGAAAAATATTCACCAAATGCGTGGATGTTAAATTATTCCAATCCGGCTAGTATTGTAGCAGAGGCATGTCGTCGTTTTAAACCAAACTCAAGAGTTATCAATATTTGCGATATGCCAATTGGTATGGAGCATACAATTGCACGTATTCTAGGTTTCAAAAGCCGTAAAGAAATGTGCATCCGTTATTATGGATTGAATCATTTCGGATGGTGGACATCAATCAAGGATAAGGATGGAAAAGAATATATTCAAGACTTGATTAAACACCAGTTAAAATATGGAAACTGTTTAGCTGATGATGATGCATCTCATTATACAGACAGCTCATGGTTTGATACAGCTAAAAAGGTGAAGGACATTATCGCAATCGATCCTACAATGTGTCCAAATTCATATTTCCAATACTATTTATTTGGAGATGATATGGTGGCACATACAGATCCAAATTATACTCGTGCTGATCAAGTTGTGGATACAAGAGAAAAACGTGTATTTGGTGAATGTGCTCGTATTGAAAAAGTAGGTACCGCAAAGGATACAACACTACAAATCGGTATCCATGCTGAATTTATTGTGGATCTAGCAACGGCCTTAGCTTTTAATACACACGAAAGAATGTTGTTGATTGTTCCAAATAATGGAGCGATTTCTAACTTTGAAAACGATGCCATGGTTGAAATTCCATGTATTGTTGGAAAAGATGGATATGAGCCATTGACTGTAGGTGAAATTCCACATTTCCAAAAGGGATTAATGGAACAACAAGTCAATTGTGAAAAACTTGTAGTCGATGCTTATGAAGAGCATAGCTACTTAAAAATGCTGCAGGCATTAACTTTAAATAAGTGTGTTCCAAATGCCAATGTGGCAAGAAAAATTTTAGACGATTTTATTGAGGCGAATAAAGCGTATTGGCCAGAATTAAAATAGAAAGAGGAAATCAAAATGAAAATATTGTTATGCTGTAATGCAGGAATGTCAAGTTCAATTCTTGTTAAAAAAATTAGAGATGTTGCCGAAAAAACAGGTGAAGATATTGAAGTAAGTGCAGTCGCAAATGCTTCAATCAAAAATGAAGTGGGTAAATGGGATGTATGCTTAGTAGGTCCTCAATTGGTTTTTGCGGTTGATTCAATTCATCAACAATTAAATATTCCAGTTGCTAGTATTGAACCTAGAGTATACGCAATGGCAGATGGAGTTGCTGCTATTGAAATGGCAAAAAAATTATTGGGGTAATATGGCTAACGTTGAACAAATATCACAAGTTGCTATGCAAGTTATTACATATGCTGGTATGGCAAAGTCAAATTATTTAGAAGCTCTTAAATATTATCGTGAAAACGATCAAACAGCTTACGAACAATCAATGTCAAATGGAGATGAAAGTTTTTCCCAAGCCCACGAAGCCCATCTTCAATTGTTACAGCAGGAAATGAATACGCAAGAACCACAAATCACAATGTTGATGGCTCATGCGGAAGATCAACTTATGTCAGCAGAAACAATAAAGACTTTGATTCAAGAAATAATTTTATTAATAGAAAGTAGAGGCAAATAAAATGACTATTTGGGCAGACATTCAGACAAAGAATGGCTTTGCATCCGACGAAGTACAATCTTCATTGCAGAAATATATTCGTCGTGCAAAAGTAGAAGAAGCTTGTCAAGCAGCCTATGAATTATATACTTCAGGACCTGTCTTTTTAGACAAAATGTGGTCTCGTCTAGAAACGATTGCAGTTGAAGACGTTGGATTTGGAGATTTAAATGTTCCAGTTTTAATTCATGCACTTGATCAGATGCGTAAAAACTTCCCATACAATGATGGGGATCAACCAATGTATTTTATCCATGCGATTCGCGTGCTTTGTGCATGTACAAAGGATCGTTCAAGTGATTATTTAAAGAATATCATTATTAAAGAATCTGCCATGGGAAAAGTGGTGGAAGTACCAGATATCGCATTGGATAAACACACAAAACGTGGACAAGAGATGGGACGTGGATCGAAACACTTCTTTGAAGAAGCCACAAAAGTGATTCCACAATTAGAAATCGATAATGATTATCGTGAACGCTATGGAAAGATTCTTGAAACATATGATCCAGATCATGTTGTTGAGAATGCATTCAAATATAGTTCAGAACAATATTAATGGAAAGTGAGTGTAAGAGAATATGTCATATAATATTTGGGCTGCCGCAAAAACGAGAAATGGCTTAGCCGCAGATGAAGTGATTTCTACACTTCAAAAAAGCATTCGACGCAATAAGGTAGAAGAAGCATGCCAAGCTGCTTATGAATTATATATCACAGGACCTTTGTTTTTAGATAAGCTATGGCGTCGATTACTAACAATTTCAGTAGAAGACATTGGCTTTGGAAATTTACAAGCTGCTGTACAAGTCAACACATTAAATGAAGTACGTAAATCGTATGCGTATGATGATGGAGATCAGCCAATGTATTTTATTCATGCGATTCGTTTACTTTGTGCAAGTACAAAAGATCGTTCAAGTGATTATTTAAAGAATATTATTATTAAAGAAGCTGCCATGGGAAAGATCATGGAAGTTCCAGATATCGCCTTGGATAAACACACTAGACGTGGACAAGAAATGGGACGTGGATCAAAGCACTTCTTTGAAGAGGGAACAAAGGTAATTCCACAATTAGAAATCGATAATGATTTTCGAGAAAGATATGGTAAAATTTTAGAGAAGTATGATCCAAATCATGTTGTACCTAACGCATTTAAGTATAACCCAGGACAATATTAAGATTGAAAGACCAGCTTCGCCTGGTCTTTATTTTTAGGAGGAAATTATGTCAACAGCACACAATAACGCAAATATAGAAGATGTCGCAAAAGTTGTTTTAATGCCAGGCGATCCTTTAAGAGCCAAATTGATTGCCGAGAATTTTTTAGAAAATCCTGTTTTGTTTAATGACGTACGAGGTATGCTTGGATATACAGGAATATATAAAGGACACCGTGTATCTGTCATGGGAAGCGGTATGGGAATGGCAAGTATGGGAATTTATTCGTATGAACTTTTTAAATTCTATGATGTAGATGCCATTATACGAGTTGGTAGTACAGGAAGTTATTCTGAAAAATTACCAATGAAGTCTGTAGCTTTAGTCAAGGGAAGTTATTCAGAATCTACCTATGCCTTAGCACAAAGTGGCGATACAGATAAGATGCAATATCCTGATGAAGAATTAAATCAGTTGATTGAAAGTGTCAGTCAAGAAGTTTCAATTCCTGTTGTAAAGACAAATACACATTCTAGTGATGTGTTCTACTATGAAGGGGACTATGAACAACCAGAAAAAATGGTTGAAGAGCAAGATGCACTTTGTGTGGAAATGGAAAGTTTTGCCCTATTCCACAATGCGAAGGTATTAAATAAAAAGGCGGCTTGTCTATTAACTGTATCGGATTCTTTATGTACCAATGAGCATTTAAGTGCCGAAGAAAGACAAACATCCTTTAATGAAATGATTAAGCTTGCCTTAGAAAGTGCAATTTGCTTATGAAATATAAAAAGATAGTTTGTGTCGTCGTTGATTCTTTTGGGATTGGACAAGCGACAGATGCCAAAGACTTCAATGATTTTGGGGCCGATACATTTGGACATATCTTAGAATATCGACCAAATTTAAAGATAGAGAATCTGTATAAACTAGGTTTAGGAAATTTACATCCAAATAGTAAATCTAAACAAAGTATGGGTTATGCCCTTAAGATGCATGAGGCCAGTTGTTCAAAGGACACAATGACAGGACATTGGGAAATGATGGGGATTCATACGACAAAACCATTTAAAACATTTACTGAACATGGTTTTCCGGATGAATTAGTATCTGAATTAGAAAGATTAACCGGCCATGTCTTTATTGGAAATAAAAGTGCAAGTGGAACAGAAATCTTAGATGAATTGGCTATGGAAGAGATTCAATCAAATGGAAAGAAATTGATTCTTTATACATCGGCCGACAGTGTTCTACAAATATGTGGACATGAAGAAGTGACGGGATTAGATGAACTATATCGTGTTTGTCAAATAGCTCGAGAACTCACTTTAAAACCAGAATATAAAGTAGGAAGAGTCATTGCACGTCCTTATATTGGAGATTCGGTTGGACACTTTACACGTACAAGTAATCGACATGACTATGCCTTGTCTCCATCAAGTGAAACAGTTTTAGATGTGTTAAAATCTCATTCATTGGATGTGATTGGCATTGGTAAGATCCGTGACATTTTTAATGGGTGTGGTATTACAAAAAGTATTCACTCAACTTCAAGTCATGAGGGAATGCTTCAAACCATTGAAGAAGTGCAATCCGATTTTACAGGCTTATTATTCACGAACCTTGTGGATTTTGATGCCAAGTGGGGCCATCGAAGAAATGTTTCTGGCTATGCGGATGAGCTTGAAGATTTTGATGCCTTATTAGGTCAGTTACTTGGTGTTATTGATTCAGATACACTATTGATCATTACGGCTGATCATGGAAATGATCCAACTTATAAAGGAACCGATCATACTAGAGAGTGTGTTCCATGTTTAATGTATTCACCAAGTATGAAAGAGTATGGAATGTTGTCAGATTCATCTTCATTTGGTGTTCTTGGTGCAAGTATTTTAGATAACTTTGGATTGTCAAAACCAACGGATTTAATTGGTGAATCGGTACTTGGTTTGACAAAATAGAAAAAATATATTAATTTATTTTAGCGTTTTGGTATCCCCTATGAAACTGCCAAAACATGGGGGAGGTATTTTTAAATGAACAAAATGGAACATATGGAAATCAAAAAGCTAGTGATTTCCATGAGCTTGCCTATTATCATCTCCATGGTGATTCAGGCTTTATATAATATTGTCGACAGTATCTTTGTTGCCAAGATTTCTAGTGATGCACTAACCGCAGTATCTTTATGTTATCCGGTACAAACTATTATAGTTGCGATTGCCTGTGGTACAGCCGTTGGATTTAATACACTACTTGCTCGTTATTTGGGTGAAAAGAAATTTGATTATGCGAATAATACAATGATGCATGGAATCCTATTAGGATTTTTAAATGGACTTGTCTTCTTGGTTTTAGGCCTACTATTTTCTAATATATTCTTATCTTGGTTTACTAGGGATGCTCAAATCCTTGGTTTAGCCAATACATATATTCGTATTTGTACGATGTTTTCTTTCAGTGTCTTTGTACAAATCATCTTTGAAAGAATTATGCAGGCAACCGGAAATGCCATCTACAACATGGTCATGCAAGGAGCAGGAGCCATCATCAATATCATCTTCGATCCAATCTTGATTTTTGGATGGTTTGGTCTACCTAGAATGGGTGTAACAGGAGCTGCCATTGCGACTGTTATTGGTCAATTTTGTGGCATGATGATTGGCTATTGGATCACAAAGAAAAAGATTGATGCATTAGAAATAAAAGTGTCTAACTTTAGCTTTTCTACAGACATTTTAGCTCGCATCTATAAAGTAGGTGTGCCCGCTATTTTGATGCAGTCGGTATTAAGTTTTATGACAGTCTTTATGAATATGATACTAGCCCCAATCTCGGCTATGGCTATTAGTGCATTTAGCGTGTATTATAAGCTACAAAATTTCTTGAATATGGCCGTACTAGGAATTACCAATGCCTTAATTCCGATTGTTGCCTACAACAATGGAGCTAAAAGAAAAGATCGTGCGTTTGAAGCCATCAGCTTTTCAATGGTTTTATCCATTTCTATTATGGTTGTAGGAACCATTGTATTTCAGTTGTTCCCAAAACAATTATTATCAATGTTTAGTGCCAATGATGAAATGTATGCGTTTGGTGTTCCGGCATTAAAAATCATTAGCTTAAGCTTTGTGTTTGCCGGCATCAGTATGGTACTTTGTGCAGCATTCCAAGCTTTAAATAAGGCAAATACTTCGTTAGTTATCACTTTGGCTAGACAACTAGTCATCTTGATTCCATTGACATATGGATTGATGAAGTGTTTTGGCATTAACATGGGTTGGTATGCCTTTGTCGTTACAGAAATTATATGTTCTGTGTATTCATTGATTGTCTGGAGAAAAATGAAAAGGTAGCTAGTGCTACCTTTTTGCGTATTTAAATGTATACATACAAATGGATGTGGCAATGGCCACGTTTAAACTTTCAAATGTTTCCATTTCAATTTTGACAATGTGATCACTTAAATCAATTAATTCCTTACGAACACCCTGACCTTCATTACCAACTAGAATTGCGTATTTTTCACTTGGTTTAATATCTTGAAGATCCTTGTGATTGTCATGTAAAGCTGTGGCATACACTTCAATATTTCTTTCTTGAAGCTTTTTAATTTCTTCTACTAAATCCGTTTGGATAACAGGAATATAGAATAAGGCTCCTTGACTGGACTGAATCGTTTTTGGATTGTAGATATCGGCACAACCCTTTGACATATAAATGCAGTCAATGCCAAAAGAATGAGCGGTTCTTAAAATCGTACCTACATTTCCTGGATCTTGTACATTATCTAGTAATAGAATGCTTTCTTCTTTTTCTGGTTTTAAGTTTAGTTTTTTACATACACCAATCATCTTTGAATTTGAATTCTGGTTTGACAATTTGTTTAATACTTGTTGCGTAACTGTTTCATAGTTAAATTCTACTGGACATTCTTTGCCTTCAAGGATAAATAATTCTTGTAGAGCATTTGCGTTAAATGCTTCTTTCACCATATGTTCGCCTTCGACTAGAAATAGATTTGTCTTATCTCTTTCTTTTTTTTGAATCAGTTTGGCGTATTCTTTTATTTTCTTATTGTTTACAGATTGAATCATAAAAAAATATTACCATACTTCGGCTTGAAAAAAAACATGGACTTCGATATAATTTGAAATGTTAAAGCAATGAGAAGACATAGTAGCTATTTAACGCTTAGAAAAGAGAGTGAACCAATTGGTGAAAGGTTTATATAAGTAGGGATAGTGAATTCACCTTTGAGTAAGAGTTAAAACCTCTTCCGTTTCATACGGTTATCATGGTTAATTAAGTGTGTCTATCAAGACGAAGCAAGATGGTAACGCGGCAGTAGTCGTTCTTGCGTCGTCTTTTTTTTGTTTTTAGGGAAAGGAAGAACAACATGAAAACAATTGAAGAGCTTTTGCAGGAAGCTACACAAAAAATTCAAGATGTCAAAGATTCATCTTCATTGAATGATTTACGTGTCTTGTATCTAGGTAAAAAAGGACCTGTTCAAGAGTTGATGAAGGGCATGAAGGATTTGTCGAAAGAAGAAAAACCTATCTTTGGACAAAAGGTCAACCAGTTGAAACAAGATCTTTCTAAGATGATTGAAGAAAAGAAAGAACAATTGGCGGCTTTAGAAATGCAAAAAAAGATCGAATCTGAAAAGATCGATATTACATTGCCAGGTCGTAAACCAGAACTAGGAAATGCGCACCCATTAAATTTGGTACGCCAAGAACTAGAAGATCTATTCATTGGTTTAGGATATCAGGTTATTGAAGGGGACGATATTGTTGATGATGAATATTGTTTCGAAAGAGCCAATATTCCTAAGGATCACCCAGCACGTGATATGCAGGACTCTTTATATATTGATCCAAATCGTCTATTAAGAACACATACAACAGCCATTCAGATGGTTGTATTAGAAGAAAGTGCACCAAATTTACCAATCAAAGTCGTATGTCCAGGCAAGGTATACCGTCGTGATGATGATGATGCGACTCACTCTCACCAGTTCATGCAGATGGAAGGATTGGTTATTGGAGAAAAGGTCACTTTAGCGGACTTAAAGGGAACTTTGGAATTCATGGCTAAAAAATTATTTGGTCAAGACCGTCAGATTCGTTTTAGACCAAGTTACTTCCCATTTACAGAGCCAAGCGTAGAAGTCGATGTTTCTTGTCACATTTGTAACGGAAAAGGATGTCCAACATGTAAAGGTACTGGATGGATCGAAATTTTAGGTGCTGGAGAAGTACATCCAAACGTATTAAAGATGGCTGGATATGATCCAGAAAAATGTAGTGGTTTCGCCTTTGGTGTAGGTATTGAGCGTGTTGCGATGTTGAAATATGGTATTGATGATATTCGTCATTTCTATACAAATGATAAACGATTCAATTCTACATTCAAACGTTATGAGTAGGAGGATTTAAATATGCGTATTTCAAGAAAATGGTTTAATCAATTTATGGATGTACAAGATCTTTCTATTGAAGAAATGGCAAAACGCATTACCGATGCTGGTTTTGAAGTAGAAGGTATTGAACATTTATCGCAAGGAACAAATTTAGTGATTGGGCACGTTGAAACTTGCACAGAACACCCAGACAGTGATCACTTGCACTGTACAACTGTCAATATTGGAAATGAAGTTGTCAATATTGTGTGTGGTGCACCCAATGTGGCTGCAGGACAAAACGTAATCGTTGCCCTACCAGGTGCTGTTTTACCCGGTGGAGAAATCAAGAATGGTGTGATTCGTGGTGTTGAAAGTAATGGTATGATCTGTTCATTACTAGAACTAGGGGTAGATCCAGCTAGTTTAAATGATGATCAAAAGAATGGTATTGAAGTATTACCTGCGGATGCGCCTGTAGGAAATACAGATCCACTTGGCTATTTAGGTTTAGATGATGAAGTGTTAGATATTGGTTTAACACCAAATCGTAATGATTGTCTAGCTGCATTTAATATGGCAAAAGAAGCGGGTGCCATCTTAAATCGTGAAGTTAAACTTCCAGAATATGAAGGGGCTAGTGATGTGGGTACACCTAGTAACTTGCATGTTGAAAGTACAACTGAAAAATGTCCATTATTCTATGGAAAAGTAATCAACCACTTAACTATCAAAGAAAGTCCAAAATGGATGAAAGAATTATTGGCAGCTAGTGGTGTAAAATCAATCAATAATATTGTCGATATTTCAAATATCGTTATGTTAGAAACAGGACAGCCAATGCACTTCTATGATGCGAAGTCATTGCCAAGCCAAAGTATTGTCGTAGCCGATGGCTTTGATGAAGAATATACGGCATTAGATGGTGTAACTTATAAATTACAACCAGAAGATATTGTCATCACAAACCAAGGTAAACCAATCGGTATTGCCGGTGTTATGGGTGGAGATGATTCTAAGATTTTAGATACAACAGATTCAATTATTATTGAATGTGCTATTTTTGATCATGTTGCGATTCGTAATACAGCACGCCGTTTAAATCTTTCTACAGAAGCTAGTGTTCGCTACCAAAAAGGTATTGAGCCATTAGCTAGTAAAAAAGCATTGGATCGTGCTGTTCAATTGTTGATTGAATATGCGGATGCGACAGGTATTGAAGAAACAGTTCAATATGGACAAGTTCCTTACGAACCAAAATCTATTTCTTGTACTTTAGAAGCTATCAATAATCGTTTAGGTACAGACTTCAACTTAGATGAAGTTGTCGATGTATTTACACGCTTAGACTTTAAACCTGAAGTAGCAAATGATTTGATTACTTGCCACATTCCAAGTTCAAGAACTGATATGGAAGGTATGGCAGATCTAAGTGAAGAAGTCATTCGTATGTTAGGCTATGATCGTTTACCAAGTACACTTCCTGTTATGCCTATGACAGAAGGTAAGTTGACTTATAAACAACAATTGACTCGTCAGGCACGTCAATTCTTATGTAGTCAAGGTTTACAGGATTGTTTAACATATACTTTGATCAGTACAGAAAAGAAAGATAATGCGATTTTCAATACGGATGAAGCTATCGAACTTGCGAGTCCTATGAGTGAAGAGCGTCGCTATATTCGTACAAGCATTTTGCCAAGCTTATTAGATTTGGTTTCTTATAACCGTGCTCGTAATATTAAAGATGTCAATGTCTTTGAATTGAGTGATGTGGCTGGCGTAAGTGGAGCTAAGATGCATTTAGCCATCGCCATGAGTGGAAACTTGCAACAAACTCGTTGGACAAATGATGTAACACCAAGTGATTTCTATACATTAAAAGGTTTAGTGGAAGCTTTCTTAGAACAAATTGGTATTGCATCTCAAAGAATTTCATTTGTAGAAAATGATTTAGACACAACACACTTCCATCCATATCGCAGTGCTAAGATCATGTTAGGAAAAGATTGTGTCGGATTATTAGGTGATATTCATCCTCAATATGGTAAGAATATTGTGATGGCTGAACTTGATTTTGATGCGTTGATCGATGTGAAGAAATCAAAAATCAAATTCACTCCAGTTTCAAAATATCCAAGTGTATCTCGTGACTTGGCATTCGTTTTAGATCGTACAATGCCAGTACAAAAAGTTGTGGATACAATCAATAAACAGGGGCGTTTCAATAAAGAAATGATCATTCGTGATGTAGAAGTATTTGATGTTTATGAAGGTGAACACGTAAGTAAAGATGAAAAATCAGTTGCGTTATCGATCACATTCCAGTCGGATTCTCATACATTAAAAGATGAAGAAATCAACCAAGTGTTTGAAGCTATCCTTGAACATATTCAAAAAGATTGCAATGCAACACTTCGTAGTTAAGAGATGTTTTTGACATCTCTTTTCTTTTGTCTATGAAATCTTGTAAAGGGCTTACAAAAAGATTAAAATAAGACATATAAGGAGATTTTTCTATGCAAAAATATATTTTAGCAATCGACCACGGAACCACAAGTACGCGTGCTGTTCTATTTGATAAGAAAGCCAATGTGGTTGAGATTGCCCAAAAAGAAACGACAATATCCTACCCACATCCAGGATGGGTAGAACAAGATGCCAATGAGATTTGGTTAGCATGTTTGGCTGTTATGAGTGAGGTGATCTTAAAAAGTAAGATCCGTCCTGAACAAGTTGCTGCGATTGGAATTAGTAACCAGCGTGAAACCAGTGTTTTATGGGATGCTTATACTGGACTTCCAGTAAGTCCAGCTATTGTTTGGCAGTCTAAACAAACAAAGAGTATTTGCGATGATTGGAAAGCAAAGGGGTATGAAGAGGTTGTAAAGGCGAAAACAGGTCTTCGTATTGATCCTTATTTTTCAGCAAGTAAGATTCGTTTTATTTTTGATCAAAATCCAGATGTCTATGAAAAGGCAAAAAAAGGCGAAGTCTTATTTGGAACAATGGACAGCTGGATCGTATGGAAGTTATCGGGTTCTTTAACACATATTACGGATGTATCGAATGCGAGCCGTACTTTACTATTTAATATTCATACATTATCTTGGGATGAAGAATTATTAGAAATGTTTGATATTCCTAGACAAATCTTACCGGAAGTCAAACCAACATCTTATGCGTATTGTAAGACAGCTTCGTATCATTTCTTTGGCCAGGAAGTTCCAATTTGTTCGGTAGTAGGAGACCAGCAGGCTGCACTATTTGGTCAAGGCTGCTTTAGTGCCGGTGGCATTAAGAATACTTATGGAACTGGTGGCTTCATGTTGATGAATACAGGAGATAAAATTGTTGAATCGAAGAATGGTTTATTATCGACTGTTGCTTGGCAGATTGGGAATCAAGTGAATTATGCATTAGAAGGAAGTATTTTTGTATCTGGTAGTTTAATGAAGTGGCTTCGTGATCAGTTGCAGTTGTTTGAAAATACGAAAGATACACAAGGCATGGCAGAAAGTGTAGAAAATACCAATGGTGTCTATATTGTGCCGGCCTTTGTAGGTTTGGGGGCACCATATTGGGATGATGCTTGTCAGGCAAGTATTGTTGGTTTAACTTTTGGGGCCAATAAAAATCATATTGTACGTGCTGCCTTAGAATCTATGGCCTATCAGTCAAAGGATGTATTGGAAGCTATGAGACAGGATAGTCAAATTGATATTACATCGATGAAGGTCGATGGTGGTGCGGCTGCCAATGATTTCTTGTTGCAGTTCCAGAGTGATCTACTTCAAATGCCTGTGCAACGCTTTAAGACCAATGAATTAACGGCTTTAGGTGCAGCTTATTTGGCAGGTCTTTCTTGTGGATATTGGACAAAAGATGAGCTTGGGGTAGATCTGCAAAAAGAGTTTGTGCCTGAAAAGAGTGAAGAAGAGATGGCTAGTTTGTATGCGAACTGGAAAAAGGCGGTAAAAACTTGCCAGAGTTATAAATAAAAGTTAGAATATTGGCATGGAAATTTATACAAAAGAAGATTTTAAACAAATATTTATCGACTTGGGCATTGAAAAGGGAAGTAAAATTTTATTAGAAGCAGATCTATCTCGTTATAGTGGTTTGGTGGGTAACTATCAAATGTTGATAGAAACACTGCAAGAATTAATTGGGGATACAGGCTTATTGTGTATGCCTTGTTTCTCCTATTCTTGTTTGGATCCGGCTTGTACAGAGAATCTATATCCTTTTGAAAAGTGGAAAGAAGTGCGTGAAAACTTGCCAGGCTATCATGTGTTGTATACGCCGAGTGAAATCTATCCAGAGTGCACAAATTTGTTTTTGCACTATAAAGATGTATATCGTTCAAATCATCCTGTATATAGTTTTGCGTATTGGGGAATTTTTGATGAACAGATTTTAAAGGTAGATGTCAATGATGCTCTAAGTTTTAAGGGAAGTCTTTCTTTCTTGCACGAAAAAAAGGCCTGCAACCTTCTAATTGGTGTTTCACCAGAAAAGAGTTTAATTGTACAGGCACTTTCAAATGAGTATCAACTGGGTAAGACGATTGTACAAAGGGCTTTTCTTCATTCGAAGCGTCAATTGACAAAGTCATTCCTTGTTCAAATTGTAGATGATGAACTATCTAGAGATTTACTAGATGCTTTGACAGTTCTACAAAGTGAATCGAGTCTAGATGATATCTTCGTACTTAGAAAAGGGGAATAAAGAATTCGCAGATCTTTTCTAAGATGACTTGGTCTTCTTTTGAGAAGTTATTGAATTCAAAAGAATCAATATCTAAGATGGCAACAAGTTTGTCATCTTTTTTTATTGGAATACAAATTTCAGAATTGGAAGCACAATCACAGGCAATGTGACCTGGAAACTTGTGTACGTCTTCAATTCTTTGTGTTTCTTGTGTTTTAGCACAAGTACCTACAACACCCTTTCCATATGGAATACGAGTACAGGCTACTTTTCCTTGGAAAGGTCCTAAAGTGCATTCTTGATTTTTTTCATCACAAATATAGAAGCCTAACCAATTGATGTTTTCCATTTCATGGAATAAAAGAGCAATCAAATTGGAAATATTTGCGATGTTTGGCAGTGTTTTGTCTACCAAATACTTGGATTGTTCAATTAAAATTTCATTCATTTTTTCCTCCATTTCCCCGCGCCTAAAGTCGCGCGGACACAAATACTTTATTAA
>NZ_QSPK01000139.1 GCF_003436425.1 Eubacterium sp. TM05-53 | reverse complement strand
ATGCCATGGCTAGAGGACTTGAAATTTCCTAGGGGTTATCAGATGGGTACTCACAAAATTTTTTGTATTTCATCCTTAAAATAATATCGATTACCATCTTGCGTTAATGCATCAATTCTAGCTTGTCGGTGCAGACGTTCCTGCTCTTTTTCGTGTAATATCATGAATGAAGTGAGCGTAAGATAATTTATCTTCCCATTCCGTACTAATTGTGACAATGTGATAGTATCGGTTGTCTTTATCTTTCATGTTCCATTCACAAGGATTATTTATATTTTTATAAAATGTGGATATATTCTTGCAAATCGCATAAAATATTATTTATCTCGTAAAAAGCGAACGAGTTTAAGGGAAAATAACCTTAAACATATTGACTTTCCCTTATTTTTGATTATGATTTAAGGGAAACAAGATACTTTAAGGGAAAAATGAAAGACAGGTGTTTAAATAATGAGACCGTTTAACTATTCAAAAATTAAAGAGGAAAAGTGGGATTCAGAAATTCTTGGTCTCATAGCAGCAATATACAAGTTCGCAGGGAAACAAGAACTATATCTTAAGCAAAGACCAGACGAGTTGGAGAAACTTGTAGAGATAGCAAAGATTCAGAGTACCGAGGCTTCAAATGCGATAGAGGGTATTGTAACAACCAATACAAGAATTAAGCAGTTGGTGGAGGAGAAGACCACGCCAAAGAATAGAGATGAAGAGGAAATCGCAGGATACCGTGATGTATTAAATATCATCCATGAGAGTTTTGATACGATTCCTATTACACAAAACTATATTTTACAGTTGCATAAAATACTGTGCAGCCATATGAATAATCCACTCGCTGGGCGAACCAAGAATGTACAGAATTATATTAGTGCCACATATCCAGACGGACGTACGGAGGTGCTGTTTACACCATTGGCACCATTTGAAACACCAGAGGCTCTTGATAGAATCTGTGAAGAATACAACAGGGTAATTGGAAATTGTGAGGTGGAGCCATTATTGGCTATTCCTATTTTTATACATGATTTTCTGTGTATCCATCCATTTAATGATGGTAACGGCAGAATGAGCAGATTGCTTACAACTCTGCTACTTTATCGTAGTGGATTTTATGTTGGTAAGTACATCTCGCTTGAAGCTAAAATTGCAAAGAATAAGGATTTGTATTATGAGGCTTTGGGCCATTCACAGGATGGCTGGCATGAAGGAGAAGAGGACGCAGTTCCTTTTATCAAATATTTGCTTGGAACAATTCTCGCTGCTTACAAAGATTTTGAAGACCGATTTGAAATTGTAGAAGAGAAACTTCCGGCAATTGAGATGGTTCGTAAAGCTACGCAGCAAAGGATTGGGAAATTCAATAAGCAAGATATTCGAGAACTATGCCCGGCACTCAGTGTGAGTTCTATAGAAGGTTCACTTCGTAAGCTTATAGCAGAAGGAGAACTTCGCAGGGAAGGCAGAGGGAAATCTACATTTTATGTTAGATTAAAATAAGAATCAACCCAATTTCGTTTTTATAACATGTTCCCGTGTATGAAAAATAAAAAAAGAGAGGAGCTGAACTCCATAAGCGATAAAATTCACTTACTCGTTACAGCCCCTTTCTTAGCCTTTTAAGGCATCTAATTCTTCTTGAGTTAAAGCTCTAAATTCACCAAGTGGTAAATCATTTAGTTTTAAAGGACCAAATTCAATACGTTGAAGATAGGTAACTGTGCAATTTGCCTTTTCAAACATTCTTTTGACTTGGTGGAATTTTCTTTCATAAAAATATATATAACCTGAACTATTCATGAAAATATAAAAATTCGTAGAATGTTCCTAATTTAAAGGAAAT
>NZ_QSPK01000138.1:591-1924 GCF_003436425.1 Eubacterium sp. TM05-53 | reverse complement strand
GGTGCAGTTGATTTAGTTAGGTGAAACTCCTGACCTGGTAACTCTTGGAGCAAAGAGGCCAGTATCTAGTCCTTGGGCATTGTATCGTGAGGTACAGTGTTAAGCGTAGGAAGGAAAGACTTAGAGCCCTAAAGCGAAAGCCTGAAGCAATCTAGCGTCGTTAGTACCGATAAAGTGGTGGGTGATGCTCTCATATAAGCCGCAACCAATATAGGTTGAAACGTTATGCCAGATTCAATCTGACACCACCGGCGTTTTAAAGCAGGGCGAGAAGTCAAGGTATCAGCTGCATACCTGGGAGGTCTTGCAGTTTCCGATAAACAAGGTACTGTTGTTACAAGTGCCAATACCACAAGAACAACGGGAAGAACTGCAAGAAGTCCGATGAGGTCATATTGTAGCTAGGAAGTGTATGAAAGTACATGGAGCGAAGGACCGAAACACAGTTACGTTTCTTGAAGGGAAACATGTTGAAAACACTGGAGGTTCAGACAGACATGGGAACAAAACGACAAGATATAAGAACATTGTCAAAAAGACATCCTAAACTGGAAACGTTGATGAATCGAGTAGACAAGGAATCTCTAATAAGACAACATCGTCTACAAAAGAAAGACAAAGCTCCAGGAATAGACATGGTAACTAAGGAAGTGTATCAGGAAAATCTAAATGAAAATATAGACAACTTGATGCATAGACTAAAGAGTTTTAGCTATAAGCCACAACCCGTAAGACGAATTGAAATCGACAAGGGAAATGGCAAGAAAAGGCCTTTAGGGATACCAGTTTATGAAGACAGGCTCGTTCAAGGAGCCATGGCAGATATACTTAGTGATGTATATGAACCTAGATTTCTAGACTGTTCATATGGATTCAGACCAAATCGAAGTACTCATGAGGCGATTAAAGTAATCAATGATACTATTATGCACAAGAAAATAAACTATATATTGGATTGTGATATTAAAGGTTTCTTTGATAATGTGAATCATGAGTGGCTTATGAAATTTCTTCGAAATGATATCGCAGACCCGAACTACCTGAGATATATAGCGAGAATGCTCAAATCAGGTGTCATGGTAGAAGGAAAATATGAAGATACTAGTGTAGGAACACCACAAGGAGGATTAATAAGTCCAATCCTTGCCAATGTGTACTTACATTATGTATTGGATTTATGGTTTGAAAAGTGCATCAAGAAACAGTTATATGGGGAAGCATACCTCGTAAGATTTGCGGATGATTTCTTGATCATGTTTCAATATGAAAGAGATGCACAAAGAGTATATGAAGCCATTATTAGAAGAATGGAACTTTTTGGATTGGAACTATC
>NZ_QSPK01000138.1:0-581 GCF_003436425.1 Eubacterium sp. TM05-53 | reverse complement strand
ACTTTTTGGATTGGAACTATCCAAAGAAAAGACACGAATACTTCCATTTGGAAGAAATTGTGGTACAAGAGAAACTTTTGATTTTCTAGGATTTACACATTTCAACAGTAAGACAAGAAAAGGCTACTATTCTGTAGGACATAAGATTAGTCGCAAAAAGAAGAAGCAATTTAAGTCGAATCTTAAGAAATGGGTGAAAGAGAATAGAGATAAACAATTTGATGAATTCATGAAGAAATTGAACAAGAAGTTAACGGGTAGCTTTAACTACTACAGTCTGAGCGGAATGATACGAGAGGTAAGAAGCCTTTGGATTCATTCACTATATGTTACGTTCAAATGGATGAATCGAAGAAGCCAAAGAAGAAGTTTCAAATTGGAAAGGTTCTATGAAATATGGCATGAAAGAATCATCCATCCCTATATCCACGTAGATATTTGGAGTGGTGACAAAGTCATTTACAACAAGAAAGTTTAAAGTAACAGTGGGGAGCCGTATGCGGGAAAACTGCACGTACGGTTCTTAGAGGAGTTTATCTCCAACTGTTTATTTTAGAGAAGGAGATAAATTTACTTATGAA
>NZ_QSPK01000137.1 GCF_003436425.1 Eubacterium sp. TM05-53 | reverse complement strand
GGTCGTGTTGTTCGTAAAGAACGTGTTAGTGGATCTTATTCAAGAAGCTTCTATGTTGGGGAAGGTATTCATCAGGAAGATGTCAAAGCTTCCTTTGACAATGGCGAATTGAAGATCGTTGTTCCTAAGGAAGCACCTAAACAGATTGAAGAAAACAAATTTATCCCTATTGAATAACTACAAGAATGCACCTATATGGTGTATTCTTTTTTTAAGGGGGAAATTATGAGGATAGAGGTAATAAATGAAAAGCGTTTAAATCATATTCATTATTGTAGGGTACATAAAGAGAATCAGCAGCTATCGGGTTCTTTTTGGGTTCCTTCCAAATCAAAATCTAAGAATAAGAAGATGTTTAGTATCGAATTAAATGATAGGAATTTTTTTGTTTGCGATCCTGAACATATTTTTAAACAAAAGATTTCAGGAAATAAACCTAGTGAATGTATTCTAAATTTGATGAATATATTGATTCAAGAAGATATGGAGTTTCTTCAAAAATTAGAAATGAAGCTTGAAAGAATAGAAGATCAGTTAATGTCGCATACGGGATCTCATTATGAGTCGCAAATCTTTGAAATGAGGAAAACGATTAGTGCTTTTGATTCATATTATGATCAGATGATTGAAGTCGTACAAAATTTGCAGGAATTTTATAATGATACACATTTTGAAACACTAGAGAAAAGACTAACACGTCTATCGAATGTTACGGATCGTTTGGCAGAGTATTCCATTCAGCTTCGTGAAATGCATCAAACACAAGTGGAGATGCGTCAGAATCAAATCATGCAGTTTTTAACAATTGTGACAACGATATTCATGCCGCTAACTTTAATTACTGGATGGTATGGTATGAATTTTAAGGCTATGCCAGAATTAGACAGTTCCTATGGATATTTCATTGTGATGGGAGTCTGTATATTGATCATTATTTTAGAAGTGATTTACTTTAAAAAGAAAAAATGGTTTTAGCTATAAAAAATGCTTGTTTCAGTGTATGATTTTGGTAGAGAGCAGGTGTTTATATGTCTGTGAATATTCGTATTATGCAGAAGGGTTTCTTTCGTAGAAAAAAGTTTATAATCGATGATGTAGTTAAACTGTCTCACTTATCTTTTGGGGTTATGGATGAAAATTGTCAATTAATTCCGAATCAGATAGGGGATCATACAATCTTATTTGATCATAAATATCTTCAAAGAGGGATTGAAATCTATATTCAAAATCATGATATTTGTTTGAATTTAAGTCTTCCTACAAGTATGGATGAAATTCAATTGTTTTATTATTTAGTAAAAGTATATTGTGAATATATGGATACTGATGAATTTGTGAAAGACGATTGGCTAATGAACATAAAGGATATTGATTTGCAGATGGTGTATGATAAAAGAACGAGTGCTGATGCACTTATGGATTTAAAGAGTAAACTATCGGATCATAAGTATTTTGAAATCTTTGGCATTCTTCATCCAATTTCAATCGGGGAAAATGAATTGAATGATTTTGGTACAGATTTAGATTTGTTTGGGCAATATCTACATAATCAACAAGCTTTGGATGCATATTATGCCACGCCAAGAATCTATAATGCACATGGTAGAAGAATTGGTATGTATGCACTAGGAGCTGATATTTTAACGATTCTTCCCGTAGAGCCTTATGTGGTATTGAATCAAATTGAAGGGATAGAAGAATGGTATGTATTTATGAATGACAGCCTTGTGAAGTATCGTGATTTAATGGGCTTCATTAAAAAGTTTGATTATTATGATGCCAATCATAGAATGGTATGTTTATCGAAAGAAGAGATTTCAGAGGCTTTAAATACACTCGCAATACAAGAAATATGAGCAGCTAATCAAATAGGGTAATCCGCAATTAGATAGGGTCGACTAAGAGTTGGCTTCAAGAATTGTAGGGTTG
>NZ_QSPK01000136.1 GCF_003436425.1 Eubacterium sp. TM05-53 | reverse complement strand
TTGACAAGTTTTTTGTTGATTAGCTTTTTTATTGATTATCGGTGAATAGTAACAAAAAAAGAGTGCCGAATTGACACCCTATTCCAACATATCCATTTTTTCTTCCCACTCCTGCATCAATGCAGCAATTTCATTATGTTTATCATCTATTTTCGCATCTAACTCTTCCATCTTACGATAATCTTGGTAATATTCTGGTTCATATCTCAATTCTCGCATTGCCTCTAAATCTTGTTCTGCTTCCTCTAAAAGCACTTCTAGTTTTGCGACACGATTCTTAATTGCTTTTAAATCTGTGAAAGATACCGTTTGCGGCTTCACTTCTTTTTCAACCTTGGCAACCGATTCCACAAGTTCATTACTTGCCTTTTTCTCTAAGTACTCTTCGTAATTCAAATCATACACTTTACTGATTGAACCCATTTCTAGTACACGTGTAGCCATCTTCTTTAAAAACATACGGTCATGCGATACAAATAGAATTGTTCCATCATATTTTTCCAAAGCGGACTCCAAAGCTTCTTTCGCCGGAATATCTAAGTGGTTTGTAGGTTCATCCAATAATAAAACATTATCATGCTCTAACATTAATTTTGCCAAAGCCAATCGAACTCTTTCTCCACCCGACAAATCATTCACTTCTTTAAACACTTCATCCTGTGTAAAAAGGAAACTTGCTAACGTATTACGAATCTGTGTTTGTGTTGCATCCGGATCCATATCCCACAATTCATCCAATACATTCTTATTCGACTTCATCTGAGCACTTTCCTGATTAAAATACCCTACATCAATTTGATGGCCAAATTTAAAGCTACCTGATATCGCAGGCAGTTCTTTCACCAAAGTCTTGATCAAAGTTGATTTACCTATTCCATTAGGACCAACGATAGCCATTCTTTGTCCTTGCAATAACTGAAAAGAAACATCAGACAGCACTTTATCATAGCCAACCTTTAAGTCTTCCACTTCAAGAACCTGTTTACCACCTTTTCTTGCACAAGTAAACACAGCCTTCATCTGACTTGTATCTGAAGTACTATCTTCGATTCTGTCCATGCGATCCAAATACTTCTGTTTACTCTTCGCAAAAGCGGCCTTATTCTTTTTATAGCGGAATTTTTCAATCAAATCTTCTAAACGATGAATCTCTTGTTGCTGACGAATATACGCTTCATGATTCTTTTTTAGAGATTCATCTTTTGCCTTCAAATAATGCGAGTAATCCCCCACATATCTTTGGGTTTTACCAAACTCAATTTCCACGATTTCATCTACAACATGATCCAAGAACATTCGGTCGTGACTCACTAAAACAACCGCGAAAGGATAATGTTTCACATAATTTTCAAGCCATTCAATAGCTGCAATATCCAAATGGTTTGTCGGTTCATCCAACAATAAGATATCTGGTTTTGTCAATAACAGTTTAACCAGCGCAATTCTCGTTTTTTGTCCAGAACTAAATTCACACAATTTTTTATTTAAATCACTTTCATCAAACTGAAAATGGAAAAATACATTCTTTAATTCCACCTCATATTGATATCCATTCAATGCCTCAAAACGCGTTTGCAGTGCATCGTACTTTTCAAGTTGCTTCTCACTTGAATCCATTTTAAGCACTTCTGCCTGGGCATTTAACTGCTTTTCCAATTCTCGAACCTTGTCAAAAGCCGTTAAAAGTTCTTCATACACTGTCTTTTCTTCGTCCACAAAAGTAATCTGTGCCAAATATCCAATATTTGTACCATTTAAAACCATACGAGAACCCGAATCATAGTTTTCCTGTCCACATATAATTTTCATCAGCGTTGTTTTACCACAACCATTACGACCAACCAACGCAATCTTTTCATTATCACGTACTTGAAAGTTAGCACCTGCCAAAACTGTTTTTGCTCCAAATGACTTTTGTATATTACTTAATTGTAACTTCATAAGTAAATTTATCTCCTTCTCTAAAATAAACAGTTGGAGATAAACTCCTCTAAG
>NZ_QSPK01000135.1 GCF_003436425.1 Eubacterium sp. TM05-53 | reverse complement strand
TGCTGCGATATTGTTTCATCCACCCAGCAATCGTTGTAGGATGAACACCGAATTTATTTGACTATATAAAAATAGTTAGGGTCTAGATACGCTATAAGATTACATAGGGTAATGTGCTAGGCAGCTTAAAATTCGCTTCAAGATTTGTTTCCCTCGCTTTTCCCCCACCAAGCCACCTGAAAGGTATGCTTATGTTATACTTTTATACTACTGACAACGTCACACAAAATCAAGAGGCTTATAATACTTTTATTGAATCTTTCATTCCATTACTCGCTTCAGTTCCTTGTCCTAAATGTGGTATGATTGGTCTTCTTATTCTTTATGGTACTCATCCAAGAAATTTCATCAATGAAGATATGGTTCGTATTGAGCTTTTGATTCAGCGTGTTCATTGTAAGGGTTGTGGATCCACTCATATTGTTTTGCCAACTACTGTTCTCCCTTATTTTCTACATATCATACTTAATATCCAGAATGCTTTGAATTCCAATACTGAAATGAATATTACTTATAAAGATTATTTGAAACGTCGTTTTAAATTTTCTTCATTGGAACCATTCCCTGTTTTCACTCGTTTCTTCTCAACCATCCACTCAATCATAAAGAATCGTATTAAAAAAACTATTTATTTCGGATTTTTCATATCACCAACACACCTTCGTTAGAGTTTCGTTTCATATATTCCTATACTGAAATCAGATAAGAATATGCTGGAGGTGAAACAAACTATGAACGATTCTTACGATAATACAATCACCATATGTAATACTTTCGGTCTTGAAATAGACTGTATTGAGTCATGTACAAGTATCGTTAGAAACAAACAGGTGGTTATTGACCTTAAACTGACGGACAAAAGACCACCATGTCCTGATTGTGGCAACGAGTCTGTCAAAATCAAGGGATATGTAGCTAAAAAAATCAATCATTCCATTCTAAATGATAAGGGATGTGTTCTTGTATACCATGCCAGACGCTATATTTGTCCAATCTGCCATACAACCTATTATGAAATCAATCCATTCGTATTCAAAAGGATGAAGATATCTTCTTCTGTCATTCTTTGTGTGATGAAAGATCTCACAAAACCTAGCGAAACATTTGTATCTATTGCGGAAAGATATCATATATCACCTACAACTGTAGCTTCTATATTTGATGCGACGGTAAATATTCCAAGGGCGAAACTACCAAGAATTATGTCTACAGATGAGAACTACGCATTCTATTCAAAAGATACACACAGTAAATATGTTTGCGTACTGATTGATCAGCAGACTGGACGCCCTATCGATATCCTTCCAAGTAGACGCTATGATTATCTAGATGAATATTATTCAAAGATTCCAAAATACGAAAAAGATCAGGTTGAATTTATAGCTACCGATATGTACGAACCATATAGAAGGATCATACGAAAACACTTTAAACATTCACTTCATGTAGTGGACCGTTATCACGTAGCACAGGAATTGAATCGAAAAGTAGATTCAATACGACTAAGAATCATGAAACCATATGGATGTATCAATTATAAGGACAGGACACAGGAACAAAAAGATGCCTATTACCTGCTTAAACATCAGAACAGATTCCTCTTCAAACATTTCAGCAATGCGATGTGCAAAGATAAAAAGAGACTGTTCGATGTAACTCGAAAAAGATATTATAATGCACATTTCAGAGCCTATCTGAATCCATATGATATAGCACAAAAGTTGGTATCTATTCATCCGGATATCAACAAAGCCTGGGAATTAAAGGATGAAGTCACGGATTTTTATGTTTCGAATACAATCAAAACAGCCCCTGAAGCCATTGAAAAAGTCATCAAACATCTAAGAGAAAGTAACATTGAAGAACTAGTGGCATTCAGTAAAACATTGAGTAATTGGAAAGTTGAAATCATTAACTCATTCTGTACATCAAAAGCTGAATATAATGTATCGAAAGACACAGGAGAAATTACTGTAGAACAGAAAAGAATCAACAATGCACT
>NZ_QSPK01000134.1 GCF_003436425.1 Eubacterium sp. TM05-53 | reverse complement strand
CATAATTAATAACATTTTCTTTAAATTCTTGGTCATAGGCTTTACTGTTTCTTGACATTTTTTATACTCCTTTTTTATTGTCTTGACATTGTACCATATGCACAAGAATCTACAATATCCAGGACAGTCATGTTCAATATCTCATTCTATTTTTAATGTGATTGGTTCCTTATCAAATCAAATTCGAGATGTTTTACCTGTCCTATAAATATACTAGCATCAATATCGAATACATCTACCTTGGTGATACACGACATCTGGCTATGATCAATATCGTCATGGAAGGAGCTCCTCCTATGATTGCCTCTATTCTTGCAGGTCATGACAATACAAACATGACAGCGTTTTATTTCAGCAATGTAGCTGAATATGTGGAATGCAAGGCAAGAAGACAGTATGTAAGGATGATTCAGGGCAAACAGACGTATTCAATCAGTAAACGATACAATCAGCCT
This sequence comes from Eubacterium sp. TM05-53, assembly GCF_003436425.1. Classification (GTDB taxonomy): domain Bacteria; phylum Bacillota_I; class Bacilli_A; order Erysipelotrichales; family Erysipelotrichaceae; genus Holdemanella. The sequence continues at coordinate 1,550 of NZ_QSPK01000134.1, read as the reverse complement.
TTGCTTGCCAAAAACTATATACCTCTTGGCGACAACCGGTTCTGCTGCAATCCACAAGTGGCAGAACATGACTTCTCGTACTGTTTGAATGTTGCAGATGACAATGGATATATAGGCAGCTGTGAAAAATGCATCTATTACAGAAATTCAGGAACGAGCTTCAAAAAGACAGAAGAAAACATCCGAAACGATTTGCAGATTCAGCTGGCCACGCTGAAGGATATCGTCCATGAATACAGAATGCATGAAAAGAATAAAGAAGATATCGAACAGGCAGTTTTAAAGCTTCAAAACGCCGAATATTTGTACAGACGATTCAAGATGGAACAGATGCTGCTGGAAAACACGGAAAAAGATGAAAATGAAGGAGATGAATAATATGGCACGACCAAAATCATTCAAAGAAGATGAACTCATTGCTTTAATCAACGAATATTATCTGAAATATCCAAACATGACGATTAAGGTATCAGACCTTGAGCGTTATGCAAATGCTCACGGACACCCAGAATTCAAATCACATTCCATTCGACGCTGTCCATGAGCTAAACAATATATCGACCAAATCAACGTCAATAATCAGGTGACATTGGAAACGACAATCGTCACATGGAGACAGCTAGATGTCGATGCTTTTCTGAATCTGAACCGTTCAAGAAGTGATTTGAAAAATGCTCTGATTCAGCGTGACAACTATTATGGCGAAGTATGCCGCAGTGCTGGAGAATTTCTCAGGGACAAAAAGCAGCTGGAAGCTAAAATCACACGTATGAAATCTGAAATCAACGATTTAAAGAATCAGGTTGCTGAATTAGAGCAGATGAATACCAAGAGAATCAATCGGTATTCACAGGTAATGCTTTCAAAAATGAAGAAGGTTCTGGATACGTATGTTTATCCAGATATCGCAAATGAGATTCTGAAAAAAGAAGGATTAGGCTCTTTGTTCGGTCTGTACGTCAACCCTGAAAGTGTTGAATCAGAGCTGATTACTCCTGAATCAGTACTTGAAATCAGCAGTAATCAAGCCACCACTTCAGATGAAGACGATACAGTAGACTCTATTCAGGATCTGATGGGAGGTTTTGACGATGAGTAAGAAAAGAATCTTTGCGGAAGAACATCCTGAGTACCTGAAGTACTGGGATTTTGAAAAGAACACGCTCGATCCATACAAAATTGGACCGATGTGCAACGAAAAAGCCTACTGGAAATGCAAACATGGGCATCGGTTTGAACGTATAGTTTTTAATATGTCTAGAGGAAACACAACCTTTCCAGAATGCAAAAAGCGTTCAACAATGGTTATTTCAAAACCTGGAATCATGAAATTCTGGGATAAAGAAAAAAACACACTTGATCCTGAAATCACTCCTGCAAGAAGTAATGAATATGCCTGGTTTAAATGTCCTAAATGTGGATATTCATGGAGGACTCAGATATGTGGACGTTTAAGAACGGACAAATGTCCAGCATGCGAGACAAATAATGTTACCTGAACTATTCATGAAAATATAAAAATTCGTAGAATGTTCCTAATTTAAAGGAAA
>NZ_QSPK01000133.1 GCF_003436425.1 Eubacterium sp. TM05-53 | reverse complement strand
GAGTCAAAATCCCTATGACTTTTAAAGGTTGATTTATCCCTATCTAGTTTTATATATTCCAAGTAAGGCGGGTTTCCCGTCTTTTCTTGTGGGAAAGAAAATTTGCTCAGTTATAACTTAGTAATTTGTAACTTAGTTAATTTGTATTATATTGTGTTACAATAGACATATTAATGGAGGTTGTTTACTCATGAAGCGTAATGAACAAAAAATAGAAAACACTTGGAAAACAGAAGATATTTTTGAAGATGAAGCTGCATTTTTAGCTTGTTTAGATACTTGTAAAGAATTAGGAAACGAGCTTTGTGCATATGATGGAAAATTGGATGATGCATCCAACTTATTATCATTTTTAAAGGGATATGAAAAATTAACATGTCTATTAGATGATTGTTTGGGCTATGCCTCATTATTGTCAGATCAAGATACAGCTGATGCACATCATCAAGAATTAAAAGGAAAGGCCAATGCGTTAGCGGTTGAGATCTTTACACAGCTTTCTTTTAGTGATGTACAAATTATGCAGATTAAAGATTTAGAATCTTTTTATGCATCCCAACCCATCTTAGAAAGATATCGTGTATATCTAGAAGAGGTGTGTCGCTTAAAAGAACACGTATTATCTGAAACAGAAGAAAAATTAATGGCATCCAGCTCATTGATGCAGGATACGCCTTATTCTATTTTTGGAATGTTGAATAATGCAGACTTGAAATTTGAAGATGCGATTGATTCAAAAGGAAATAAACACACTTTAACTACAGGTACATTCATTCATATGTTAGAGCAGGAAGATGAAGTGCTTAGAGAAAGTGCATATCGTAATTTCTATGCAGGATATGGTTCTATGATCCATACACTAGCTGCTTGTTTAAATGGACAGACAAATCAGTTGAAATTTAATAGTACAGCCCGTAAATATGCATCCAGTTTAGAATGTGCTGTAGATGCGAATAATGTTTCACCAAGAGTATATGAACAATTGATTGAAACGGTACATAAAAATATTCATGTTTTACATAAATATATGCGAGTGCGTAAAGAAGTTATGAAGAAAGATAAACTTCATATGTATGATCTATATGTGCCTATGGTCAATGAATGTAATGTTCCTGTATCTTTTGAACAGGCCAAAGAAGATGTCTTACATTCTATTCAATTGTATGGAACTGAATATGCCAAAGTTTATGAAAGAGGGTTGAATTCGCGTTGGATCGATGTATATGAAAATGAAGGTAAACGCTCAGGTGCTTATTCAAGTGGACAAAGAGTACATCCATTTGTGTTAATGAACTTTGCGGATTCTTTAGATACAGAATTTACTTTAGCCCATGAAATGGGACATGCGATGCATTCCTATATGTCTACAAAATACCAAGCTCCATTAGATCGTCACTATAAAATATTTGTGGCTGAAGTTGCCAGTACTTGTAATGAAGCTTTATTGATGGATTATTTGCGCAAACAAAACTCAGATCCTAAATTCCAGGCTTATTTGATCAATCACTTTATGGAACAATTTAGAACTACATTGTTTAGACAGTGTATGTTTGCAGAATTTGAAAAGATCATCAATGAAAAAACCGCAAATAATGAAGTTTTGACAAGTGATACATTGAATCAAATCTATGCAGATTTAAATAAATTCTATTATGGTGAAGATGTGATTGTAGATGATGAAATCAGTATGGAATGGGCTCGTATTCCACATTTCTATATGAATTTCTATGTATACCAATATGCGACAGGTTTTAGCGCAGCTATGGCTCTATCACAAAAATTGCTTCATGGAACACAAGTCGATATTGATGCATATTTGTCATTCTTAAAGGGTGGATGTACAAAATCACCAGTTGAATTATTACGTATGGCCGGTGTTGATATGGCAAGTCCAAAACCAGTGGAAGATGCGATTGAATTGTTTGATTCTTTAATTGATGAATTTGAGAGTATTATGAAGTAGAACGTCAACTTCTCGTGATTTATAAACATCTATAATTTCAAATGATTAAAAATAGTCTA
>NZ_QSPK01000132.1:1301-2058 GCF_003436425.1 Eubacterium sp. TM05-53 | reverse complement strand
CAGCAGATACTAGAGTGATTCTGTTTCTTTGTTCTTCTGTTAAAAGTTTAAAAAACTTTTCAAGTACAACTTTTCCTGTACCTTCACCCACCCATACTACCTGGTTTGTATCATGATCCGTTACAACAGTCACGTATTTATGTCCCTTTTTGTAGCTAGTCTCATCGATTCCAATACGTGTTAGATTTTTAAAGCGAACCGATGAATCAGGCTCATATATATTTTTAGTTCGTGAAAGAACCGGTCCTACTGTATTCCATGAAATACGCATTATTCTAGAGACTTCTTTCTTGTTTAAACGTAAAGCCAAGTAAGCCACTTGTTGTTCAAATTCTTTTGTATAAGACGAATTATGACTAGCCCATGGAACCATTTCAGTATGAACACCATGTTCAGGACATTCTACTCTATGAACATCGGCAACAATAAAGACAGCACAAGAACCAAAATCAAGATGTCTCCATTTTCTACACTTTGTGGTTGTATCATATCCATTACATTTTCTACCACAGATAGGACAACGTTTTTGTTGTCCCTTTGTAGCTTTAATCTGGATATAAAAAGATTGAGAAGTAGGTTCAAAAGAAACATTAATAATCGTAATACAGTTGACATTAAGCAGTTTTTTTAGTAGTTTTTTATGTAGCATATGGTATTTCCTTTCGGTCTGAACAGCTAAAAAAATACCATATGCTTTTTTATTATGCAAATTTTAACCGAAACAACTTTAAATAAAGAACTAATTCTAATTTTTCTA
>NZ_QSPK01000132.1:0-1291 GCF_003436425.1 Eubacterium sp. TM05-53 | reverse complement strand
AACAACTTTAAATAAAGAACTAATTCTAATTTTTCTATATAAATCTACCCACATTTACTGATGAAGAGCCAAAATTATGCAGATATAATGACAATCATACAGACTTCAAAACTAAGACAACAAAATGTACTGGAATCCATAGAAAAAATCATGTCCAGAGCATAGAGCTTTAATATGCGAAAAACTCTTTGTATCACAATATTGTGATCAAAGAGTTCTTTTATTTATTTACTTCTCGGTGAATAGTAACACTTTTTTTCATCTTTTTTACTGTATACGCTTACATTACTATTTTTAAAAGAAAACTGGCATATACCAGCTTAATTAATCAATACGTTTTGCGTTTGTATAATCATAAAATTCTTTAAATACATAGTCTTGTAGCTTTTTAAATGTAGATAAATCCTTTCCAATAAACGGTTTACCGTCTACCATTTTTACACGACGACAAACATGCGTACTACTAGAAACAATAATTTCATCAGCATCTAATAATTCTTTTAAAGAATAAACTTTTTCTTCATATGGAATATTTAAAGCTGTACAAGCCTCTAACAAGTGTTTACGTGCAATACCAGGCAAAATATATTCATCACAAGGTGCGGTTATAAAGCATCCATCTTTTAATATAGAAACATTACTATGAGCACATTCTGTAACACGATCTGGTCCTCTATGTAAAATACATTCATCAAAGCCATGATTATGCGCATCTGTTGAATACATAACTGCAGGAATCAAATTAATTGTCTTAATATTATTATGAAAGAAACGTGTATCTTCCATGGTAACTACAGACATCTCTTTATTTGGATCTGCCAAAGGTTTAGGTGTAATCATAACCCATAAATTCCCTTTCATATCTTCGGGATAAATATGATTACGAATACCTGTTCCTCTTGAAACTTGCCAATATACAAATTGTGTTGGTGAATCCACTTTATTCACCAAATCAATTAATAAATCTTGTAATTCCTCTTTTTTATATGGAATATTAATATTTAAAAGTTTTGCACTGTTATAAAAACGATTTAAATGATCTTGAAGTGCAAAAATTGTATGATTATTCGCATAAGATGCATCATATACACCATCGCCAAAATAACAAGCTCGATCTAACATTGGAACTTGCATATTTTCTAATTCATCTATTTTTCCATTGTAAAAACCTAAGTTCTTCATAATATCCTCTTTTCTATCTAGTATATTATATGCCGAAGTACAAAAAAGGCAAAAAAAAGGACCCGGCAGCTAGCTATCTTCGCAGGGGCAAGCCCAACTATTGTCGCCG
>NZ_QSPK01000131.1 GCF_003436425.1 Eubacterium sp. TM05-53 | reverse complement strand
GACCACCTCTTTTTAGTGCGGCCTTTTTTTTATCTTTTTTCTATGTTTTATTCACACTTTCTCATGAGAATATTTTCTATACTACGGGTACGCATTTGGAAACTAAATTAGTAGAGTCTATTGAACACAAGAAAGACTTGTTAAGTAAGGGACATATTTGTGTGTATCGTTGTCATGATGTTTGGGATTCTATTCCTGAATATGGTGTGAGTGATGTATGGGCTAAAAAGCTTGGCTTTGATTTTAAGGATAGAGTGATCAATTCGTATTATCAATCTGCAAATATTCCTAAACAAACCGTTTCAGAATTAGCAGCACGTGTGGCTAATGCATTAAAAGATGATGGTGAAGAGGGAGTTTATGTTTTTGGGAATGTAAATAAAGAAGTATCTCATTTAGCCATTGGTACTGGTGCTGGAACGGATATCTTTGAAATGTTAGAGTTCAATCCAGATGTAGTGATTGTTGCGGATGATGGAATCACAAACTACAAAGATGCTCAATATGCGATTGATAATGATTTGCCTATGATTGTAGTAAATCATGCTGGTTGTGAAATTGGTGGTTTAAAAAACATGGTGAATTATTTTAAGGATAAACTTCCTGATCTTGATGTGGAGTATTTGGAAGAAGGCTTTAAAATTTCATATTTTAAATAAAGACAAAGGAGCTGAACTCCATAAGTAATAAAATTTACTTATTCGTTACAGCCCCTTTTGATTTAAGCATAAAAAAAATAGAGTTGGCTTAAATAAATGTGAAATGGTGCCAACTCTCGGAGATGTTGATTAGTGAGTTAATCAACGTATTAAGTCTAACATGAAGTCATCTATTTGTATATAAGTTTCTTTATAATATAAGTTTTGATCTTATATGGTATTGATTTTGGTTGGATTAAAATACAATAGAACAGCACCAATGAATTCAGATGCCATTTATTATAAAGATGTGTTTGATAATTCAAAAGAATATGGTGATAAAACTGTTAGCTCGTCAGATATCAATAGTGAAACAATGATGGCTTCTGGAAAATTACTTAATTATATATATAGAATAGTAATGCTGAATGAAAACGTTAGAGGCTTGAATGATGAAGAGAAAATTGCAAATGCATTTAAATCAGAAAATGATGAGCAGCGACTAAAAGATAATATTGAACTTATGAATAACTTTTCTAGGGATGGACTTGAGATACTTTATGAAAGATTCTAAGGTTTATCTGGGAAAGACGATGAGATTAGAGAAACGCAATTAGAATTGTTTGACGGTATGAGTAGCTATACAAACGAATCACTATGAAAAATTTAAGGTTGTAACATCATTATATGTGTTTCAACCTTTTTTAGTTTTTGACAAAATAAAAGGACCGGAATGGGCCCGGTCCAGAAATGGGAATGTTGAGAAAGTTAATTGAAAGGGTTAGAGTCTTAACTTAATCAACACATTTTTAGTATAACATGTTTTTATGGGAAAAGAAAGTGCATTGTTATCGAATGTATGCTTGAAATAATTAGTTTAAATTTACTATGTAAGTACTTACAAACTGTGGTATTATACCTTCAGGAAGAGTAGGTAAAAAAATGAAAGATCAAAATTGTGCTTATTGCATGGAAGGCGAGCTAGTAGCTGCTTTCGGAATTAAAATTTGTGAACTAGAAAGTTCAAAAGTGTATTTGTTTAAGGAACAGTCTCATCCGGGTCGTGTGATTGTGGCTCATAAGAAACATGTGAGTGAAATTACAGAGTTGACGGCCCAGGAAAGAGCTGCTTATATGGAGGATATCAATAGGGTAGCTTGTGCTATGCATGAAATCTTCAATCCAGATAAAGTGAATTATGGTGCTTATGGCGATACGGGTCATCATCTTCATTTCCATTTAGTTCCTAAATATAAGGATGGATATGAATGGGGTGGTGTATTCGCTATGAATCCTGGTGAAAAAACATTGTCGGATGAAGAGTATCAGGACATGGTTGAAAAATATCGTGCTGTATTATGTAAATAAAGTATTGATTGAACTTGAATAGCTTTGGAGTAGAGAAAATAATCTCTACTCTTTTTTTTTATTTTTTCTTTTGGTTAATTTCTTTTGTGAGTACCCATCTGATAACCCCATTCAATAAGTGGACATAAATAATGTCAATAT
>NZ_QSPK01000130.1 GCF_003436425.1 Eubacterium sp. TM05-53 | reverse complement strand
TTTATACACAAACTAAAATGGATTAAAAAATCATATACACTAAGTAGAATTTGAGTCGAATTTAGTGGATTTATACAGAAAACACTAATTTATACACTAATTTTGTGTATAAAAGAGTACTTTTTGCGCTTTGAAAGCGCTTTGACAAGAAAAACATTATACACTAAAGTATAGACTGTAAAGAGTTGAGATAAGAAAGGAGCTGTGGAAATGGCTGAAGAAAACAAGACAGAACAATCTGTCGAAATGATTTCCTTTGGGATCATCGCTAATGCAGGAGATGCAAGATCCTTTGCCTTTCAAGCTTTAGAGGCTGCCAAGCAGGGAAATTTCGATGAAGCAGATGAACTGATGAAAAAATCAGATGAAGCTGCAACATTGGCACATAAAGCGCAGACAGACTTGCTGTTCAATGAAATGAATGGTAACCCAACGCCGGTCAATGTGTTGTTGCTTCATTCACAGGATCACTTGATGACAAGTATGTTAGCACAGGAATTGATTAAGGAAATGATCATCATGTACAAGAACGGAGGGAAAACAGAATGAAAATTTTATTAGTTTGTGCAGGTGGAATGTCAACAGGATTGTTGATGAAGAAAATGGAAAAATACTGGGAAGAAAAAGGCGAAGAAAACAGTATCAATGCCGTAGGACTTTCAGAATACATGGATGTGTATAAAGACTACGACATCATCATGACTGGACCTCAGGTAAGCTACCGTTTGAACCAGATCAAACAGGATACAGGACTTCCAACAGAAGGAATTCCTTCATTCGACTATGCAGTAGGTAACTGTGCAAATATCATGAAAATCGCTAATAAATTATACGCACAGAAATAATTAGGATAATAGAAAGAAAGAGAGAAATAGAATAATGGATGGTATTTTTAACAGTCCTTTTATGGTCAAACTTCAAGAGTTTGGACAGAAATTAGGATCAAACAAATTTTTAAGCGCATTACAAGGATCAATGATGTCATGTATGGCTCCAATCATGGTCGGAGCAATCTTCTCAATCATTTGTGCCGTAGGACCAATGTTTGGATTGTTCCAGAATGGAGATGCCGTATATAACGTATTATATGCACCATATCACTTTACAATGGACTTATTGTCATTGTGGATCGTATTGATCATGGCTTACAACTATGGAAAAGCATTAGGATTGAAATCACCAATCATGACAAGTGTACAGACAGCTGTATGTTTCGCAGTTATCGCATGTACATGGTCAACAAATGAAGCAGGAGCAAGTGTTATTGATGTAACTTATTTCAGTTCACAAGGTATGTTCGTAAGTTTCTTTGTATGTTGGTTTGTATGTCAGGTTGAAAAATTCTGTCAAGATCACAATGTAAGAATCAAGATGCCAGATGTATGTCCACCATCATTGGTAAATGGATTCTCAGCAATCCTTCCTTTGGCATTCGCATTAATTCCTTTATATGCATTAGAAGTTATTATCTCAACTTGTACAGGCGGAGCAATGGGAATCTGTTCAGGATTCATGGCACTTTTATCAGCTCCATTAAACGCATTAGTATCTGTTCCAGGAATGTTTATCTTGTTGCCATTTGCAGCCTTATTATGGTGCTTCGGTATCCATGGAACAATGATCATTGTATCAGTGTTGATGCCAATGATGTTACAGGCAGCAACATCAAATGCAGCAGCATTCGCACAAGGTGGATATGATGCATTAGTATTCTATCCAGTAACATTATTTGGATGCATCGGTATATGTGGTGGATCAGGAAACACATTGCCACTAGTATTGTTTGGATTGAAAGCTAAATCAGAACAGATCAAAGCCGTATCAAAGATCGCATTAGTACCAGGGTGGTTTGGAATCAACGAACCAGTAACATTTGGTATGCCAATTATGTATAACCCAATCTTATGTATCCCATATATCTTGAACATCATTCTTGTAATGATTTGTACATTGATCGGATATAAAGTTGGATTCTTAATGCCAGCATTCGTACCAATCATGACATTGATGCCAATGGGATTTGCAGCATTCTTAGGAACATTGCGTTGGCAAAACGCAATCTGGGATTACTTAATGATCATCCCTGCAGGACTAGTATGGTATCCATTCTTCAAGGTATATGACAACCAGTTATATAAGAAAGAACAGGAAGCATTAGCAGCAGAAGCTGAATAATAAGTATTAAAACGGCGTCAGGCCTAAACGCTGGCGTCGT
>NZ_QSPK01000013.1 GCF_003436425.1 Eubacterium sp. TM05-53 | reverse complement strand
GGTACTAACAAAATTGCTCACGTTTCTATTCACCACCCATTTGCAAAAGAGGAGCTTTTTTTAAAATGTTAGCACTTAAGTGTTGACAGTGCCAAAAATGGTGTTATACTATCATTAGCAATCATAAAGAATGAGTGCTAAGTACAAGGAGGTGCTTATTTATGAATATCGAACAAATGTCAGAGCGTTTGCAGAAACTTTTAATGGATGCCATTAATTTGGCTAAATCCAACCAACATCCAAGTGTGGATACAGTGGATATGTTGGAAACGATTTTTAAGGATGATGTATTGGACGGTTTATTTGAGCGTATTGGCTTAGATAAGACGCGTGCTTTACAGATGGTTCAACAAGAATCGAGTCGTGTCGCAAAGAGCTCAACAAGTAATATAAATTTATCCAATGAAGTGCAGAAATCGTTTGAAGATGCACAAAACTGGGCAAGCCAACATGATGAGACTTATTTATCAGTTGCGAGTGTATTTTTAGCTTTATTATTTAATCGTTCTTATATTTCTAAAGAATTGGTTAGAACTTTTAACTTAAATAAGGAGGCTTGCTACAAGGCTGAATTAGAGCGTCGTAATGGTAAGAAGTTTGATACGCCAAATTCAGAAGAGAATGTAGAAGCTTTAAAAAAATATGGTCGTGATTTAGTCCAGGATGTGCGTGATGGTAAGATTGATCCAATTATTGGACGTGACGATGAGATTCGTCGTGTTATGCAGATCTTATCACGTAAGACAAAGAACAACCCCGTCTTAATTGGTGAGCCAGGTGTTGGTAAAACGGCAGTTGTCGAAGGTATCGCATGGCGTATTATGAAGGGTGATGTACCTGAGTCTTTAAAAGAAAAACGCTTGATTGAATTGGATATGGGATCTTTGATTGCCGGAGCTAAGTATCGTGGTGAATTTGAAGAGCGTTTAAAATCCATTTTGGATGAAGTCAAAAAATCGGATGGACAGATCATCTTGTTTATTGATGAGATTCATAACTTGGTTGGTGCAGGTAAAACGGAAGGTAGTATGGATGCAGCTAACTTATTAAAGCCAATGTTAGCTCGTGGTGAACTACATTGTATTGGTGCAACAACTTTCAATGAATATCGTAAATATATTGAAAAGGATGCTGCTTTAGAGCGTCGTTTCCAGAAGGTACAAGTGGCTCAGCCAAGTGTAGAGGATACAATCAGTATTTTGCGTGGATTAAAAGATCGCTTTGAAAGCTATCATGGTGTACGTATTTTGGATGAGGCTTTAATTGCGGCAGCAACAATGTCTGATCGTTATATCACTGATCGTTTCTTACCCGATAAGGCTATTGACTTAGTGGATGAGGCTTGTGCTACATTAAAGGTTGAAATGGAAAGTATGCCTCAAGAGTTGGATGAGTTGCAGCGTAAAATCTTGCAGCTACAAATTGAAAAGACTTCACTACAAAAAGAAGAAGATAAACGAGCTGTTGAGCGTAGAGAAGAGATTGAAAATGAATTGGCTTCTTTACAATCAAAACGTGATGAAATGCATTCTAAGTGGGAAGACGAAAAACGTGGTTTGGCCAATGAAAAAGAAGATAAACAACGTTTGGAGAAGGCTCGTTTAGATTTGGAGCAAGCTCGTAATGAGGCTCGTTATGAAGATGCCGCTAAACTTCAATATGGAACAATTCCAGAATTAGAGGCTCGTATTCAAAAAGAGCAGACGAGTCAAAAAGAGGATGCTTTGATTCAAGAAACGGTTAATGAAGAATTGATTGCGAAAATTGTTTCTAGATGGACAGGTGTTGAAGTAACGCGTTTAGTTGCTTCTGAAAGAGAAAAATTATTGAATTTGAAGGCAGAACTTGAAAAACGTGTAGTTGGTCAAGATGAAGCTCTAGAACTTGTGACCGATGCGATCTTGCGTTCGAAAGCACAGATTCAAGATGAAAATCGTCCAATTGGATCTTTCATGTTCTTAGGTCCTACAGGTGTTGGTAAAACGGAAGTTGCCAAGGCTTTAGCGGAACAATTATTTGATGATGAAAGACACATTGTACGTATTGATATGAGTGAGTACATGGAAAAACACAGTGTGGCACGTTTAATTGGTGCGCCTCCTGGATATGTTGGATATGATGAAGGTGGTCAATTGACGGAAGCTGTTCGTCGTAATCCATATAGTATTGTCTTGTTTGATGAAATCGAAAAGGCGCATCCAGATGTATTCAATGTATTACTTCAAATCCTAGATGATGGTCGTATTACGGATTCAAAAGGTGTTACCGTTGATTTTAAGAATACAATTATTATCTTAACATCGAACTTAGGTAGTCAATATGCCTTTGAATCTGGTGAAGTACATGATAAGTATATGGAAGAAGTAAAGCGTCATTTTAAACCAGAATTCATTAATCGTATCGATGAAATCATAGTGTTTAACGCATTAGATGATTCGGCCTTTATTAAGATTGCCCACAAGTTTGTTGGCTTGCTACAAAAACGATTGGCTGAACGTGATATTACATTACATGTAAGTGATGCCGTATATAATCAGATTGCCAAGATGGGTGTAGATCCTGTATATGGTGCTCGTCCTATGAAGCGTTATATCCAAAGAAATCTTGAAACACAGATTGCCAAGGAAATGATCAAGACAGGCGCTATGCAAGGGGATGTAATCCATGTAGATTGTCATAATGGCGAGTATACATTTGATATTCAAGGAAGATAGTGAAATATCTTCCTTTCTTTTCTTGTTTGGAGGTATAATAGTTTCAGGAAGTGATATTTATGTCTTTAAAAGATTGGATTCAAGAAAGTAATAATATAGTATTTTTTGGTGGTGCTGGTGTGTCTACAGAAAGTAACATTCCAGATTTTCGTAGTGATAATGGATTATATAAAAAGAAGTATCCATATCCGGCTGAGATTATGTTGTCGCATAGTTTTTATTTGAGTCATCCTAAAGAATTCTTTGATTTTTATTTTAATCAGATGATTTATCCAAATGCTAAACCGAATAAGGCGCATTATGCCCTTTCAAAGCTTGAAGAAATGGGTAAGCTAAAAGGGATTGTGACACAGAATATTGATGGCTTGCATCAAATGGCCGGCTCTAAAAAAGTTTATGAATTGCATGGAAGTGTTTTAAGAAATACGTGTACGCATTGTCAAACAAAGTATTCTTTAGAGGATATGATGAAGCTAAGAGATGATGAAGGTATTCCTAGATGCCCAAAGTGTGGTGCCATCATTAAGCCAGATGTTGTTTTGTATGAAGAAGGCTTAGATGAATATACATTGTATTCAGCTGTTCATGCGATTGAGCAGGCAGATCTTTTAATTGTAGGTGGTACAAGTCTTGTCGTATATCCTGCAGCTGGTTTAATTAACTATTTTCATGGCAAACATTTGGTTTTGATCAATAAAGATAGTACAAATATGGATTCAAAGGCGGATCTTGTGATTCATGATTCGATTGGTAAGGTATTAGATGATTCACTATGTGAAGTTTATGTGAAATAAACACTAAACTTGAAATTTAGACATAAATAAACTAAAATTTTATCATGTCAGAAAAAAATAAGAGATCTTTTATCTGTGATGGATTATATAACATAGAAAGAACAATGCAGTTAGACCCTGCTGCACATTCAAAATGGGAAGTGTTTTGGTTGTATCCACATATTAAGGCAATTGGTTTTCATCGTATTGCCCATTGGTTTTGGATACACAATCATACCTTTGTTGCGCGTTGGGTAAGTAATCGAGCAAGGCATTGGACAGGAATTGAAATTCACCCAGGTGCTGTGATTGGTCGTGGTTTAATGATTGATCATGGTATGGGAGTTGTGATTGGTGAAACGGCAATTATCGGTGATGATTGTCAGCTTTATCATGGTGTAACACTGGGTGGTACTGGAAAGCAGCACGTCAAAAGACATCCAACTTTAGAGGATGGTGTATATATTGGCTGTGGTGCTAAATGTTTAGGAAATATCACTTTGAAAAAGGGTTGTCGTGTAGGGGCCAATGCGGTCGTCTTAAAAGATGTTCCTGAAGGGGCAACTGCAGTGGGTATTCCTGCAAGAATTATAGAGAAGAAATAGGTGGTTGTATGTGGAAATATCGTTGTAAATCCCATTTAATAGCTTTAGTCGTAGCTTTTTTAGTTGGAATTGGCTTAAGTGCGGTTGTATTTACGAGTGGTATAGATATGAGTTCGGACATGTTGTCGAGTTCATTAAGTTCTGTACCCGGGGTAGATACAGAATCACTGAAACAGGTTTTAACGTATCTACAAAATAATATGTGGATCTTATATGTAGGTGATGCCTTATTGATTTCAGGGATCATCAATATCATTTATATTGGGCAATATATAACAGCGCGATTCAACATCAGCCCATGGATCGTTATGTGTTTGATTTTCTTTTTACCTGAATATATGATCTATATTGGTGCCATCTTGGTTGTGCCTGCATTTATTGTATGTATTTATGGAATGTTAAGTTTGCGCAAAAGTATTTCGAAAGAGCGTCGCGAATTTAATTTTACAAGTGATGATGAATTGGTTCGTATGTATAAGATTCATCATGAATTGGATGAGTCTTATAAGGATCTCGCAAAGACTTGTCGTAAAAATGTGCGTAAATTAACAGGTATTTATGCGTTAGGTATTGTTGCCCTATTTGCGATTTTAATTGCCGTGAATAACATGATGCTTCTAGCTGTATTGTTGATGTTCTACTTATTTGCGTTTAATTTAGTGTTACGTTATCGTGCTGTATCACTTTTACCAATCACAAAATTATTATATGAAGATTGTAATCCGGAGGCTTGTGCGAGTGCCATTATTTACTATTGCACAAATTCAAAGGGACATACACGCTTGAGCCAGCACACATTGTTTGCGCAATGCTTGATTTATTTAAATGATCCTGAATTGGCTCAAGATGTATTGATCAGTTATCCACGTAAGGATGCCGCAAGTTCTTTACAATATTGGTCATTGATGTCGTATATTTATTATATGTTGAAGGATGAAGAGGCTTTATCTCGTTGTAAAGAAGAAGCTCAAAATATTCGTCTTCATTATGGACGTGCAGGTGTTATGATTCAAAGTGAAGAAATGGCGGCTATTGAAAATAAGATTCATCTTATGGATGGGGATTTGAATACTTGTAAGAAATATTATTTACAAGGTCTACAAAGAGCGGCTTTTCCTTTCCAGCAAGTAGATTCATGTTACTACATCGCGTTGATCTCCTTTGTAGAAGAAGATTATAAATTGGCTCGCTTGTATTTTGAAAAAGTACTTGAGCTTGGAAATCGTATGTATTTTGTGAAAAAAGCGAAAAACTACTTAGATAAGATTGAAAAGATCAATCCTGAAACATCCAGTGATGAAGTAGAATATTCGTAGTGAATGAAAAATAGATTTCGCAAAAGCCAGTAATGTGGCCAAACATAAATGTGAACACAAAACTCAATCCAATGTTGATAAAAAACAGGATTGAGTTTTTATTTAAGTTAACCGGAATATAAAGAAACCATTCAAGGATAAACCAGGCTACAAAAAGAATGGAAAGCCATACGTGTAGATCTTTTAAAATCGTAATATCGTTATATGGAATTGAACAAGAAAGAATCATGCCTAAACAGATTAGGGCATGATTTTTTTTATTGTAATTTACGTTATATTTTTCCCATATTTTTTTTGAATAATAATAAAATCCGATTGATGAACTTAGTGCCCATAAAAATAAATAGATGGGATGATGCAACTGATTTCCAATATAGGTTTGGTTGTCATAGAAGACGTCAATCCAGAAAAATGGAAGGAAATTCAGGATGGTTTGGATTAAATAAACGTGAATATAAGTTAGAAATTTCATCATTGTTTCATTTTAGACAAAAAAGTGCGAAAAATCAAAAAAATAATGAAAGTTTTCTGGAAAAAGTGCTAAAAAAAACGTTTAAGAGTATGGAGGTGATGAGATGTCCGAATGGATTGAACAAGATCACATGGATGAAAATCACTTGTATGTTCATTTGAAAAATCCAGAATTACTCGACCTATCCATTTTTGATCGACTGTCGAACGATGATTTTTGTCTGCCATGTATGTTGACGAATGAAAAAACGGCATCGATGGTGTATGCGATTGAAGGCTATATTCCTTTACATGATTTTTTAAGTCAGTATGTGTTTGAAAAAGAAGAAGGCTATATATTCTTGCATCAGTTATTTGAACAAGCTATCGCATCCAATCGCAACAAGCCCGTTCTATTTGATCCAGACTATGTGTTTGTGTCTAGTTTTGGTGATCGTTTTGCGTTTGTCGTCGTGCCCATTCAAATATCGAATTGGATGTTTCAAAAGGATATGTCAGAAAAATGGGTGGAGTATATCGCAAAAACAATGCAGACTACAACGGCTTTTGAAATCCCTGGATTTTTATTGAAGTTTTTAAAGAGTGCAGAGTTCAGCTTACCCAATCTTGTCTTAGGTCTGGATAACATACGAAATTTATATTATCCGAAAAAGTTTTCTTTCTTTAAAAACAAGAGGATGCAGACATTTAAAGTCAAAGAACCCATACAAGCTTTCCATAAGTCGAAGCCTGTTGAATCTGTTTTGGAAGAAAAAACACAGCTTTTACAAGTAAAAGTAGACTTTTGTGCCTACTTGTTATGGAATCAGGAAAAATATGCATTGAGCAATGAAATCAATCTAGTGGGAAGAGCGATGGTATGTGATGTACGTATACAAGATGCGAGTGTTTCTTTAAAACATGCCAAAATCGTATGTGAAAATGATCGGTATTATATACAAGATCTAAAGAGTACGAATAAGACGTATCTGAACGAAAAAGAAGTAAAGCGTAAGATGCGATTAAAAGATGGCATGATGATACGGTTTGGTGATGTCGTGTGTGAATTTAAAGAACAATAGATATAAGATCATACATACCTATAATGCCAATGTCTATCGTGTCATGGATGAAATGAGTACGTGTGTTTATATTCTAAAAATCTGTCCAGATCATGAAACAGAACGATATAAACATCAATTTAAAACGGAAATCAATGTGCTCTCTAACTTAAATTCGATTCATGCCCCTAGCTTGATCACTTGTTTTGAAGAAGACTTTGCGCAATGCTTTGTCGAAACGTATATTCCAGGAATGAATGCGAAACAATACTTTCAAAAACATCGTTGTGTATTTAAGAAGTATCAATTACTTTTTGATGTTTTAAAAGTCCTGCAGGACTTGCATCAGATTGGCTATCTCTATATTGATTTAAAACTTGAAAACATTATTTATTATCAGAACCATTTTTATTTAATTGATTTTAATGCATGTATTGAACATCACTCTCATGTGGCAGTGATGGCATCCAAATCCAATTGTGCACCTGAATTATTCACACTGAGTGAAAAGGATATTCGTTGTGATATCTATGCACTTGGCTCTTTAGTACAAGAACTATTTGGCGTTTTCATGATGCCTGTGATTCTTTTGTGTCATCAAAAACAAGAGCGAAGAATATCTCGATTATCCACATTTAAGAACTTGATTTTTATACATATTATCATTCGAATCCTACTTGTACTTTCTATATGTATTCTGTCTGTCTTCCGTACAAGTCCAAAAAGTGTCTTTGATGCGTACTACAACCATCATCAAGTTGCCTTATTTGAAAAAGCGTATAAAGAGTCTGATAAAAAAGATCGTTTATATACGTGGATCTATAATGGCTGGATTTTAGATGAAGTATATGTCAATGAACAAGCATCTTTATTTTTAATGGAGGAGGCAATAGCGACAAAAGATGCTACTTTGATTCGATATGTATATGATCGTGTTTCTTTAGAAAAATGGCCAGAGCTACAAGCACTGGTGTTAGTGTATTTAAAGCCAGATGCCAAGCATATTGAAACGTGTATTAAGCTAGTTAATTCGAATAATTTGCTTCTAAAAGATAAATTGGATGTTTTAAATCAATGCCTACAGCTTGGTCTGCATAAAGAAATCAAAATTTCGATTCAACCGATTAAAGAATGGATTGAAAGTATGGATGCAGAGACATTAAAGATGTATCAAGCCGAATTTGAAAATCTAGGATGTAATTACTTGGAATATGTACTTTTATTACGAAATAAGGAGTGTGAGAATATGGAAATTCCAGTGGTTTTTGTTGACAATTTGAAAAGTGAAAGATGGAAAAATCTTTATGAATTTTGGAGGAGTTTATGATTTCTCTACAAGATGTTGAATATACAGATTTTATATATTGGCAGGAAACAGAAAACTTTATCAATGGTGTAGCTTCTGCGACAGGAAATATTGAGTTATTTTTTGATGAAAAAGTAGATCGAGATTCCAGTTTAGTTCTTTATGATGGCAAAGAAATTGATTTAAATAATGAACATACTTTTATCGACATTCAAAAAGAAGGAATCACACAACTCGTATTCATCTTAAAAGATATAGATGGCTATGCGTTACAGGAAGGTGAGAAGACGATTCTATTAGATACGACAAGGCCAGATATTGTATTGAATACAAATAATCAAAAGATTCTAGATGTACTTCCTTTAGAAGATAAAGAAACCATTCATGTAAAGATCTTCGAAGAAAACGTCGAAAGTATTCAGGTCTATTTAGATGATGAACAAATAGATTGTGAAGGTCTTGAATTTGATGTGGATGTTACATCTAAAAATCAATCTTTACGAATCGTTTGTACGGATATTGCACAAAATAAGGTGGAAAGAGAAATTAAAATCTTACCTATTGAATATCCTGAATGCCTATTAAATTCTGCCGTGTATACAAAAGAAAATCATTCAAATCTTCAATTTGAATCGATATGTAAACAGGCGTTTAATTTGCACGTGTATTGTGATGGCATTTATTACTATTCGCTTGATTTAGAAGATAAAGATCAAGTGGTAATCGATCATTCAAAAAATGGAAAGTATACATTTGAGTTAGAACACAAAGTGTATCCACAATTTAAAAAACGTATTGAAGGTTCTATTGAATATTCGAATATTTTGCCAGTAGTCACATTAACGCCTTCAAGTAAGCTATCCAATGAGGATGTTATCGTGAATGCGATTCGCAATGTATCTAAATTAGAAAGAGGATATATCGATGTAGATCTTAATGGTATTAAGACGCGCTATGCGCTCAATGAAACAATTCGTTTACCAGCCATACATAATCAGGATGTCATCTATTGTGTGAGTGCATATGCCAAAGATATATATGGACATGAGGTAAGTGATCAAATCTATGTCCAAATTGATAAAAAGGCCCCTGCGAGTCAATTGTTTATGAATAATGAAATAGTTGTGGATCGCATGAAATTAAAGAAGCTGCCAAGTTTAGAGTACAAGTTTGATGATTCAAATGCGTACATGCGAGTGGAGTATTATTTAAATGATACGTTCATGGATATGGATTTTGAGAAAGTCTTTAATCGTATGGTCAAAGATGACGTATTAAAAATTGTGACATATACAAGTGATGCGTTAATGAATCTAGAAAAGAAAGAATATGAATTTGTGTTTAGTCCGGATAAAGAAATTGAAATGGTTTCAAAGAGTGAACAAGTTCTAGAAAAAGATGAAGTGGTTGAATTTGAACGTGTCTGGGTTGTGAATGAAGACAATGAAGTGGTCTTAAAAAAGAATACGAAGCATATTCAAAAGGCTTCTAAGCCCGAAATTCACTATATGCGAAAAAAGAACAAGGTACAAATATGGTCTGAAGATAAGATCGAGTATGTTTTAGTCAATGGTAAGCGTATTTTGATTGAAAAAGATGTGGTGGGACACGATTATGTTGAAATTTCTTTGAAGAAGAAAAAGACGTCGATTGAGGTAAAGACAAAGCATCGCGAAGCATTAAAAAAAGAGGAAATCAAAAGGTCAGCTGTGAGAATCACTTTTATGCAGAAAATACGGATGTGGTTTAAACAAATCTTTAAATTATGATCAAACTATGGGTATACACAGATTCATCCTGTCACTACTTTGATTTAAACTGCATAAAGTCATTTTTAAAGTATTCCTTTGAAAAAAGAAAAAATGGTGTGTGTATCGTATGGAATCAATCTAAAAAACTATTGCGGTATGGCGAATCATGCATTTTAGAAGAAGCTTTATTCTATCTAGAAGAAAAGGAAAGTACAATGTGTCATTTTCCGATTTCTAAAAAGATAAAGGTTGGAAGAAGTGATGCGTGTGAGATTCAATTATGTACAAATGGCGTATCTAGATATCATTTTCAAATTGAAGAAGGTGTATTACAGGATTTTGATAGTTTAAACGGTACGTATGTCAATTCAAAACGAGTAAAATGTTGCAGTCTTTGTATGCAGGATGAAATCGTGTTTGCGAATATTCGCATGATTTATTTAAAAGACTATGTACTTTTGGATATGGTCAATAATCCGTATATAAATGCAGAGCTAGATTGTAAAAATAGAGCGTATTATCCGTCTGATTTAAATGTTGAAATGCCAAAGGTTCAAAAGTTTGATATTCAGATGCCGCAAATTATGCGTACTGTGCAAAAACAAAGTCTATTTAGTGCGATAGGACCGAGTTGTATGATCGCAAGTTCGGGTTTTATTTCTTCCATTCTAATTGGATATCTTCAAAAACAAAGAATAGAAACCCTCTTCACAAGTATGATCAGTTCTTTGACAATGGCATTTACTTTTATGGTGTATGGTTTATATAACCGGAATTATCAATATAAGTTAAGTGTAAAAGAGAGCACCAAAAGTATCGATATGTATAATGCCTACATTGAGAAGATGTATGAAAAGGGTGCTGTATCTAAAGGAGCATTTGAAAAGAAGATTGATGAATATATTTCTAAATATATAGATACATATCAACACGAAAACAGAGATGTGATCTATGTGGGGTGTACATACGACAAGTGGTGTGAAGTCAGTTATCGTGAAGTTTCGTATGAATATGCACTCAATGATTTGATGCAGAAAAGAGAACAGTTGATTTCAAACTTAAATCAATCTGTTCAAGTTCCAGTCTTTTTGAAACAAGGAGAGGTTTGTTGGATCAAAGGCGATGTGAAGAACAGCTTGGTTTTATTTGAGAATTATTTGTGGTATTCCAAACAAAAGCGCAAATGGGTATGGCTGCAGGAATTTAATGGAATGAAACGAATTCTTCTAAATCCTTATTGTGCAATTCATGAAAAAATCGATGCGGATACAATTGTCGTTGATGTAGAAGGAAAATATCTTCCTAAGTCGTATTATTGTTTGATTTATGTGGGAAACCAAAAACCATCTTTCCATTATGACTACCAAATTCAAACAATTGCGATAACAGAATTAAACTTCGATCGAAAACGGTTTGTGTTACGAAATGAATATACAGATTTCTATGATGAATTGATCAAAATGGGTCCTATACGAAAATCTGAGTATGTAATGAAAGTACCAGTAGGAATCGATGATACCCAACAAATTGTATATATGGATTTTCAAACGTATGGTCCTCATGGCTTAGTCGCAGGTATGACGGGCTTTGGCAAGAGTGAATTTATTAGTTTTCTTTTAATGATGCTGATATGGCATAATACGCCTCAACAATTTCAATATATATTGATTGATTTTAAAGGCGGCGCCTTTGGACAACCATTTTATGAATTTGCGCATTGTGCAGGAATCGTGACTAATTTAGATGCACAATCTATGGAACGTTTCTTTCAGAGCATGAATTATGAACTGGAGAAAAGGCAGAGATTGTTCTTAAAAGAAAAGGTATCAGATATTCATTCTTACAATAAGACTCATACAATGTCACATTTATGGATCTTTGTGGATGAATTTGCCCAATTAAAAATGCGCTTTCCACAATTTATGTCGCAGTTACAGGAAATTGCACGCATTGGAAGATCACTTGGCATCCATTTGGTTTTAAGTACACAAAAGCCTAGTGGCATCATTGATGATCAAGTTTGGTCAAATACAACTTGGCGAGCTTGTTTTCATGTGAGCAGCATACAAGATAGTCGGGAAATGCTTCAAAATGAAATGGCGTATCATTTAAAAAATCCAGGAGATATGATTCTTTTGCACCAACAAAAAAATCAATCTTGTCGAAGTTTCTACTTACAGAGTTCCATAGATGAAATAGCTTGGCGTGAAATCAATGAGAAAAAGGAAGTATTGCATTCAAACCATCATGCGGGTAAGCGTGTTATAGATGTATTAAAGGATCAAATTCATGATTTAAAGGAAGTAAGAGAATGGGTGTTATTACCTAAAAACATTCCTGAACATGTATTCGGTGTGTTAGATCTTCCTTTTGAACAAAGACAATGTGAGATTGAATTCATGCCATTACAGTTGTTGTATACAAAAAGTCTAGATATTGTATATCGTTTGATCAAGTATTTTGAGAATGAAACAATCTATGTATATGGAACAAATAGGTTGGATTCATATGTTGATTTTAGTTTCTTTCAATCTCGTTATTTTTCAATGATTCATGAGGGTGTTTGTATTATTTTCGAAGATGAGAATTTGGATCTTTCTGAATTGGATGAACATGTAATTTCGTTTGTGGTTACGAATAATGAAAACACAAATTTTAAATGGATCTTAAATAAGTATGTATTTGATATAGAGAGTTTAGATGATAAAAGAATATTTTTTGACACCTACCATCTGCCTTCGTATCTAAACTTGACATTATATCACAATGCATATGTTGAAATTTTATATCGAAAGATCAAAGAAACAGATTTGAAATCAAGAGATACAAAATCAATGATATTCAATAAGGAAAAAAACTGTATTGGTTTTGAATGTAAGAGTGATCGACCGGTTTTTATGGATGAAACAAAAAAGTTATTCATTTTGTATATGCATACGGAGTATGAATTGGAAGTCAATCGCATATGTGAAAATTTAGCCCATCTCAAGATCACAAGAGATTGGCATAAAGAGAGTGATGTATATGTAGTGTGTGTGGACATGCAGCTGTTAAATCAAGAGGTGTTTCAAAAGAAACTATACAACGCCCAGATTGTATGGGTTGGTTATGGCTTAAAAGAATATGGATATATGTTAAAGCGTAAGCTTCCATATGAACATTTTGATTGTGTCTTTTTTAAAGATCAAAATGAAGGGATTGGTATTTGTGAATGAGGTTGGAATATATCTGTCTTTTGATCTAAGAATGGTATATGTATCTCAATTGTATGTAGTGAAAATGTTTTTAAATGAGTTTTTAGGTTATGAAGTACTGTATGTGTTTAATGTGACAGGAAATTATTTTTTAGATTTAAATAAAACGTTTCAAGAAAATCAAATCGCTCATGGCGATATCTTAATTTACGGGAGGTAAAAATGAAAATATCAGTGGATTATTCTGAAGTCTATCAAGCGAGTGTTTATGTGAAAAACAAGGCGGATAGCTATAATGATTTAATTCAAAATTTATACAAAAAGGTGGAACAGATGCAAAGTATCTGGCAAGGTGTGGATCACTTAGCTTTTCAAAATCAACTCGAAGAATTCAGACCTTCATTAAATGAAATGTATCAAGTGATTCAAGAATACAGCAATGTATTGAAGCAGACAGCTTCGGTTTATGAACAGCTTCAGCAAGATCGTGTTGCGCAAGCTAGGCTGTTATTGTAGAAGGAGAAAAGTATGGCACAAATTCAAATATCAAGTGAAGATGTAATGGCATATTCTAAGCAGGTGGATGCGTATGCCAATGAGATTCGAACTGTATTTAACGAAATTGAATCTAGAATGTATTATGTGGAATCAATTTGGCAATCTCCTGCATCTAAGCATTTTATGGAAGAATTTCAAAAGTTGAATCCAGCTATGATGTCGTATTTAGATACGTTAGCGCGTTTTTCTACGTACTTGCATCAAACCGCAAATCTATATCAGGAAAATGAACAATCTTTAATGCGTTATGAATGAGTTGAATTTCTACAATGCTTTGTCTAGTGATTTAAATGCGTTGTTAAATCAAACAAAAAATGTTGTATCGAATGAAGAGTTTGTCTATGTGAATCAAAAAATCAATCGAATTCAATATTTGATTCAAATTCAGATTCAGGGGATCATGAATCGTGAACGCAGATAGTGCAGCTTGTCAAAATCTAAGTCTTGAATATAAGGCATTGGCATCTCGACAGATTTATTCGAAAGATCCGACAATCAATGAAAGGCAATATCGTATTGCCAAAGAAATCATGGATATTGCGAATTATTTGTCGAAGAGTGCATCTTTAATTGAGTCTTGTGAGCACAAACAAAGTGCTTGGATACCTGGAAAGGTGAATTTGATCAAGTATACAAACTTAAATCTAGTTTCACAACTGACAAAACAGAGTCGGTATTCGTATGGATCTATTCGTTATACAAAGTCATTTAAAGAGTGGAATAAAAATTACACAAAGCCTTATTTCCATGTAGGAGCTAATGCCACACTGCTTGATGGAGAAATCAAATCGAGTATCAGTGCAAGGATATGGAAGAACAAGAAATTTGATCCGCGTATTGTTGTAAATGCAGAGTCAAGTCTTTCGTTACTATCTTCTACAGTGAATGCGCGTATTGGAAATTCAAAAGTCTATGCGAGTGCAAGGGCGACGGGTCAAGTCGGTGTTGCGTATGCGACTTGTAAAGCCGCTTTTTCTGCCAAAGAGCAGTCGTTTGAAGCTGGCGTTGGTGTTGCAGCCTTACGAGGCGAGACACGTTGTGTATTGAACATTCTTGGCGCAAAAGTCACTTTAACAGCACAGGGAAGTGTAGGTAGTGCAGAGGCTAATTTCTCTTATCATTTTTCAAGCCGAGAGTGGGAAATCGGCTCAAAACTTGGCTTTATAGCAGGACTGGGCTTTAAAATCAACGTAAGTTATTAGAAAGGAGTAGGCATGAAAGATTTATTACCGATTGGTAGTGTCGTCACTTTAAAAGAGGGGACAAAGAAATTAATGATCATTGGTCGTCTTCAACAAAATGTGAAGACCAAAAAGCTCTATGATTATGCGGGATGTTTATGGCCAGAAGGCTACATGGATAAGGAGCATTGTTACGTATTTGATCATGAGGATATAGATTGTTTGTTCTATATAGGGTTACAGGATATAGAAGAATTTAATTTTCGGTTTGAACTGGATGAAATGATGAAAAAAATGGGCCACTAGACTTAATGTCTAATGGCCTTTTTTTAGTCGTTTGATTCAGATAAATCTGGTCTAGAGACTAGATATTCAGGATTGTTTGCCTTTAAATTATTGAATACATCTTGATCGTGTACTTCAAAATTATATTTCTTTAAATAATAAACAAGGCATTCTTTTGTGATGTCATCATCACTGCTTAATGTAGTGTATACTTCATCTTTAATGTCTTTGTATGTATTGGATACTAATACAGCAACATAGGCATATGTATTTCCGCTGCTTTCGTTTGTGAAGACTTCATCGATAACTCCGGCTTTTTTTGTCTTTGACAATTTATTGATCAAACGAGTTGATAAATCCGTTGTCTTTGTCGTTACCAATGTTTCTTTTCCAGAATATGTTGCAGAATCAATCATATATTGTTGAGCGACTTCTTCTGGATCTGTTCCACTCTTTAATGCTTTCAATGCTTTTTTAGCTGTAGC
Organism: Eubacterium sp. TM05-53; assembly: GCF_003436425.1. Taxonomy (GTDB): domain Bacteria; phylum Bacillota_I; class Bacilli_A; order Erysipelotrichales; family Erysipelotrichaceae; genus Holdemanella. Next base: position 27,629 of record NZ_QSPK01000013.1, on the reverse strand, counting down.
CTTATTTTCACATTGAATGATACGAGCTTTACTTGGTTTGTATGTATTTTGGATGTCTTTCTTTGCGTCTGTGAAGTATTTTTCAGTTAATTCACTTGCTTGTAAACTTGGAATTAGAACTTTATTCATATATTGTTTACTATTTTTATAGCCCAAGGATTGAATTTGTTCATCAAAGTTTTCCATGTTTTCTTTGTAGTTGTTAACTTGTTCTTGTGCTTTTTCCTTCATTTCCTTTGTAACTTTGACTTCTTGTTTGTAGATAGCCTGTTTTACAAGTTCCATTGTAAGATCTGTACCTGTCGATACTTTCAATAATTCATATTCATCACCCTTAGTGTATTTTGTATCACCAATAGTCATGATTGTTTCATCTTTATCTTTGATATTTGCGGTTGCTCCAGAGCATCCTGTCAACATCATAGCCGCACATACGAATAATATAGGTGTCTTTTTCATTATTGATCACCTCCATAAGTTGTTTTTACATAGCTGTCGAATTTTTTCTTTGTGTCTTTATCGTTGAATTTGATATCTAATTTTTTCGCATAAGAATCTAATATCTTATATGAAAGAGAAGAATCACTGTTTAAGATGGCATACAATGCTTGGTTTGAAACAGTGTCACTTTTCGCATTGAAGATCTTCTTTGCGTTTGTTTCTTTTACATATACTTTATATAAGCTTGTTCCACTTGAACTTGTAACTGTAACCCAGTCGCTTGTTTCACCTTTTTTAAGAGCAATGGCGGCTGTTACAACGTCGGCAGGAACCGTAGATGTTGAACTTGAATCCGAACTTGTAGAGTCTGAATCAATGTATCCTGCAAATCCTTTTTTATTAGCGGTATTTGAATCTTCAGAGAAGGCTTTGGCAACATCCGCAAAACTTTCTTTTTCTAAAGCCTTATCAATATTACTTTTCTTTTTCGCTTCTGTTTCTGTTAGATTATCGGCATCACTAACTTCCATCTTAATAATAGATACGGTTCTTGGACTTTTTTCTTCCCAAGCCTTTTTCACTTCATCAAAATGTTTCGTGATGTATTTTTTGTTCATTTCTTTTTCTTTAACACTTGTTAAGCAATAATCATTTAACTCTTCATAGGATGCATAACCATATTTAGCAAGTTCTGTTGTTAGTGTGGATTCATAGTCATCGCTTTGACTCGATGCATTCGATTTGATGTTAGACTCTAATGTGCTAGCTTGTTTCTTTAAATCTTTTGTAGTTTTGATGGATTGATCAATAACGGCATTTTTATACATATTGTAAATAGTAGAGCCATCATAAGGTGTGGATTCATCATATAAATCATCAGCAGTAATGTCATCCTTATTAATAGAAGCAACAACTTGTTCGTTGTTCGCTGTTTTTGCGGAAACATTATCTTTATTGGTGTCGTAGGTAAAGTAGCCAATAAAACCAATAATGATGATGGCAATAAGTACGACAAACCAGTTATTTCGTAAAATATCAGTCATAATTAACCTCCTTGAGAATGTCTTTTCAATTATACGAGATATCTTTTTAAATTGCAATGAAGGCTCGAGACGTATTAATTGAGATTTTAATAATTATTTGGTATTATATTGCAGTGAAAAGAGGTAGAAGGTATGGCAGATTTGGTCATTAAGGATCTTCATGTATCCGTGGAGAATAAAGAAATTTTAAAAGGGTTGAGCTTAACTGTAAAATCAGGTGAGCGTCATGCCCTAATGGGACCTAATGGAAATGGTAAGTCTACATTGCTTGCAGCCATTATGGGTAATCCAAAATATACAGTTACATCAGGTTCAATCACATTAGATGGAAAAGATGTACTACAAATGTCAGTCGATGAAAGAAGCAAAGCCGGACTTTTCTTGGGTATGCAATATCCGAGTGTTGTTTCTGGTGTTACAAACTCTGACTTTTTAAGAAGTGCCATCAATGCACGTTTAGAAAAACCAATCTCATTATTTAAATTCATCAAAGAAATGGATAAAGCTATTGAACAATTAGAAATGAAACCTGACTTGGCTCATCGTTTCTTAAATGATGGTTTTAGTGGTGGTGAAAAGAAACGTAATGAAATCGTTCAAATGATGATGTTAAAACCAGCTATTGCGATGTTGGATGAAATTGATTCAGGACTTGATGTCGATGCATTGCGTATTGTTTCAGATGCCATCAACCAATGTCAGCAACAAACAGATCTTGGTTTATTGATCGTATCTCACTATGCACGTTTCTATGAGTATTTACAGCCAACACATGCTCACGTATTAATGGATGGACAAATCGTTGTATCTGGTGATGCAAGTTTAGTTGAAAAAGTTGACCAGGATGGATATGAATGGATTGAAAAAGAGTACCACGTAACCGCAAATAAAGAAGATGATAAACAACCTATTTCTTTAGGTTCTTGTGGAGCTAAAAAATATGCTTAATCGCAAGGAAGTACACAATAGCGAAACTTTAAACATTCAAGTTGATCGTCATGATCAAAAATCATATTTAATTGAATTGAGTAAAGATTGTACAAAATTAGATTTGAATGTGGAATGTTTAGAAAATTCTTTTTCAAAATTCTTTATTTTAAACCATGCTGAAAGTGCGTGCGAATTAAATATTAATATGGTACTTAAACAAGATGCCAACTGCCAAATGGGTGTCTTGGATCTAGAAAAAAGCCCATTGAAATGGAATCACTATGTGGATCTAAAAGAGCAGGGGGCTGAATATGAAATTTTAAGTGGTCAATTATGTCAGGAACACATTGAAAAAGTATGTGATATGGAAGTAAGACATAATGCGCCTCATACAAATGGTCAAATGAAAAACTTTGCCGTTTTATTTGATCATGGACAATATCAAATGGTTGCCAATGGAAATATCAAAAAGGGATGTTTCGATGCGCAGTCTCATCAGGCAACGCGTGTATTAACTTTGGGTCAGGGACATAAGACAAAAGTTATTCCCCTATTATTAATTGATGAAAATGATGTAAAGGCAAGCCACGCTCTAACCATTGGGCAGCCAGATGCTGATCAGCTATATTATCTACAGTCTCGTGGATTGAGCACAAAACAAGCTGTTGGATTGTTAAGTGTTGGTTATTTCTTGCCAGTTATTGATTTAGTTGAAGATGAAGAATTGAAAGAAAATCTTCGTCAAGAAATGGAAAGTAAGGTTGGATTATATGGACATCAATAAAATACGTAAAGATTTTCCGATTTTAACGCGTAAGATGTCAGACAAACCTCTAGTGTATTTAGATAACGGAGCTACGACATTAAAGCCTCAACCCGTGATTGATGCCGTAGTAAATTATTATACATACCTTGGTGCCAATGCTCACCGTGGTGATTATGAAATGAGTGCACAGGTCGATGCGGCTTTTGAAGGGGCTCGTGTGCGTACTCAAAAATTCTTAAATGCGAAACACAAAGAAGAAATCGTATTTACATCAGGTTCGAGTGAAGGCTTGAATCTTGTAGCGATGATGGTTACAGAACAGCTTTTACATGAAGGGGATGTCATTTTAAGTGATGAAAGTGAACATGCCTCAAGTATTTTGCCTTGGATGCAGGCAGGAAAGAAAAAAGAAACTAAAATTGATTATATTCCTTTGGATGAAGAGGGTAAGATTACAGTTGAAAACTTTAAAAGTGTCTTAACCGATCAAGTTAAAGTTGTTGCGATTGCGATGGTTTCCAATGTTTTAGGTTTTGTAGCTCCTGTTAAGGAAATTGCCAAGATCTGTCATGAACGAGGCATTTTATTAGTGATTGATGGAGCACAGAGTACACCCCATTTAAATATTGATGTGCAAGATTTAGATTGTGATTTCTATGCGTTTAGTGCCCACAAGATGTGTGGTCCTACAGGCGTAGGTGCATTATATGGAAAGAAAAAATGGTTGGATCAGTTAGAACCAATTTTCTATGGTGGAGAAAGTAATGCGCGCTTTGATAAGTCTTGTTCATTAACTTTAAAGGAAACGCCATTAAAGTTTGAATCTGGAACACAACCTATTGAGGGTGTCATTGGTATGGCGGCTGCCATGGATTATTTGGATGCGATTGGAAAAGAGAATATCCATGCGCATGAAGTTGAATTGAAGGAATATTTCTTAGAAAAAGCGAAAGCTTTAGGAAATATCGTTGTATACAATGAAAATGCGAAGAGTGGCATTGTGACATTTAATGTGAAGGATAAAGATCAAATGATTTTTGCGCAAGATGTCGCAAGCTATTTAAATACGTTTGGCATTGCCGTTCGTTCGGGACAGCATTGTGCTAAATTGCTTCCGGAAGTTTTAAAGACACCGGGTACTTGTCGTGCAAGTTTCTATTTGTACAACACAAAAGAAGAAGTTGATCAATTGATTGATGCTTTGAAGAATGCGACAGTGGAAAACTGTGTCAGCATTTTCTTTTAGGAAGGAAGCTTAATTATGTCAAATATTGATCCAATGTTGATGCGCCAGATTATTATGGATCATTATGACTATCCTCGTAATAAAGAATTGACAAAAGACAGTGGTTACATGTCACGTCATATGGCGAGTGATTCTTGTATTGATGATATTACGGTGCAGACAAAAATTTCAGATGGAAAAATTGATGATATTCGTTTTGATGGGGTTGCCTGTACGATTTCAACGGCTTCGACTTCAATTATGTCTGAATTATTAAAAGGAAAGACAACACAAGAAGCAAAAGAAATCATGGACAATTATTTCAAAATGATTGATCAAAAAGAATATGATGAAGATGTTTTAGATGAGGCCATAGCTTTTCAAAATGTCGGAAAACAAGCCAATCGTATCAATTGTGCCACAATTGGATGGAAGGCTATGCGTGAAATGATTAAGGAAAGTGAGGATGGAAAAGATGAGTAACGAAAAAGATATCGCGCTTTCTAGTGAATATGAATATGGTTTTCATGATGAAGATGTCAGTGTTTATAAAACCCAAAAGGGATTGAATGAAGAAACAGTTCGTACAATCTCAAAAATCAAAAATGAGCCTGAATGGATGTTGCAGCTAAGACTTGATGCATATCATTCTTTTGAAAAGCAACAAAATCCAAATTGGGGTCCAGATTTAAGTGAAATCAACTTTGATGATTACACATACTACATCAAACCAAGTGATAAACAAGAAAAGTCATGGGATGAAGTGCCAGACACGATTCGTAATACGTTTGATAAGCTAGGAATTCCGGAAGCGGAACAAAAATTCTTAGCCGGTGTATCTACACAATATGAGAGTGAAGTTGTATATCACAATATGTTAGAAGAAGTAGAAGAGAAGGGGGTTATCTTCTTGGATACGGATTCTGCATTAAAGGCATGTCCAGATTTATTAAAGGAATATTTTGGTAAACTTGTTCCTTATACAGATAATAAATATGCAGCTTTAAATACGGCTGTATGGTCTGGTGGATCGTTTATTTATGTACCAAAGGGTGTGAAGTTGGAAAAACCACTTCAATCGTATTTCCGTATTAACTCTATGCAGATGGGACAATTTGAAAGAACATTGATTATTGTAGATGAGGGTGCTGATGTGCATTATGTAGAAGGATGTACGGCACCGACATATTCAAAGGATTCTTTGCATGCGGCTGTTGTAGAAATCTATGTACATAAGAATGCGAAATGTCGTTATTCAACGGTACAAAACTGGTCAAGTAATATCTTGAACTTAGTTACGAAGCGTGCAAAAGTATTTGAAAATGGACACATGGAATGGATCGATGGAAACGTTGGTTCGCATGTAAATATGAAGTATCCAGCTTGTATCTTGGCTGAGCCATACGCAAAGGGAACAACGATTTCGATTGCGGTAGCCGGTGAAAACCAGATTCAGGATGCGGGAAGTAAAATGATTCATTTGGCTCCTCATACTTCGAGTACAATTATTTCTAAATCTATTGCGCGTAATGGTGGTGAAGTAAACTATCGTGGTTGGGTAACACATTCTAAAAATGCGGCATATGCCAAGAGTAAAGTTGAATGTGATACTTTGATTTTAGATAAGAAATCACGTAGTGATACAGTTCCAATGAATGTATCTTATAATGATACGTCTCAAATTGAGCATGAGGCGACAGTTTCAAACATTAGTGAAGAACAATTGTTCTATTTAATGTCTCGTGGTTTAACGCGTTCTCAAGCCACTGAAATGATCGTTATGGGATTCTTAGAACCATTTACGCGTGAACTTCCAATGGAATATGCGGTTGAGTTGAATCAAATGTTGAAGCTAGATATGAGTGACAGCATTGGATAAGCGTAAAGAGTGTATTCAAAGGCGTAGTTCATTAACAAATTCTAAAAGAATTGAAAAGGAAAAGGCAATCACAAATTGTGTTTTGCCTTTTTTAAAAGGAAAAATAGGAACGTATATTCCAATTCGCTATGAAGTGGATGTGTATACAATGTTTCGTGATAAATTTGACTTATATATTCCTAAGATGTTAGATGATACTACGATTGCCTTTTATTCGGATCATGAAGAAAAGAGTAAGGGTCCATTTTCAACGATTGAACCCATTGGAATACAGGAAGTAAAAGATTTAGATGTGATTTTAGTACCAGTCGTTGGATTCTTTGGTACATATCGAATGGGGTATGGAAAAGGCTATTATGACAGGTATTTAATTAAAAGTTCTGCATTGAAGATTGGTGTAGCTTTTGATGTGCAGGAAACAAATTTTGATATTAAACCAACCGATATTAAGTTAGATATGATTATTACAGAAAGTAGGATTCTAAAATGAAGATATTATTCTATGGGGACAGTAATACGTGGGGTTATGATGCCATGGATGCATCTAGACAAAAAAATCGTTTTACACAATTGATTAAGCAGTCTTTTAAAGAACATGAAATCATTGAGGAAGGTTTATGTGGTCGAACATTGTGTTTGGATGATCCATATGATGAGGATCGTAATGGGGCAAAAATGATTTCAATGGTTTTAAAGACGCATGCTCCCATTGATGTTGTATTTATTATGTTGGGAACGAATGATGCGAAGCGTCAATTTTCAACGAATTCTATATCGTTAGAGAAGGGTATTCGTACCTTATTATATAAGGCTTTAAATCCTGAAATTTATCGTGATGGATCTAAGTTACCTAAGTTTATTGTGGTGTGTCCACCTAAAATGAATGTGGATGGATTAAAAAATGAAAGAACAGCTAGTAATTTTGGTCAAGCTGGATTTGATATATTAGAAAATACAAAGCCATACTTAGAAAAGGGTTGTTCTGGTTTGAATGTAGAAGTGATTGATACGAGTGCTGTAGCTGGAAGTTTGGATGGGATCCATATGGATGAAAAGGGTCATACACTTGTGGCGGATGCCTTAATATCTATTATTAAAGAATTATAAGAAAAGGAGATCATCAATGAGTGCTTATACAAATGGTTTAGCGTTCTGGAAGCATTTTGAAGAAAAACAGGGTGCGATTATTAATTATTTAAAATCCGAACAATATGAAGAATTAAACGAATTGATTCAAGAATTGGATGAAGAGGTGATGGAAATTAGTGGTGCCCATTTCTTTGTCGAAAGCTTTTATGATTCTTTTGAGATGACTTTTGACACTGGTCCAAATAAGACAACACAATATTTATGTCAGATGCTTTGTGACATTGCACCTAAGAGTGTGAAACAAAACTGGATCATGAATGCGACTTTACCGCCTATGTCGCAAAAGGCGATTCAGGCTATGGTTCAGATCAAAAATGAGGAATATACTTTGGCAGATTTTCATGTTTTCTATCAAATTGAAAATGATATGTTGGATTGTAAAGTATATTGTCCTGGTTTTAACTTGATTGGTAATCCGGAAAATAAAAAAGAAATGAGTATGTATCTTGTGGAGCTTGCGATTGGGCAGCTTGCGTATGAGGCATATATTTGTCGTGTTGATTTTATCGATACACCAGACTCAGATATGAAGTTCTGTCAAATGATTGATTTTTATGAAGTGATTATGGGATTGGTAGAAAAGAATCATTGGAAAGTATATGATAAGCCAATTGATATTTATTCGGTATATCAGCCAATTCAGGATTTTGCGCACGATGCCTTAAGAAAAGATATGAAGCTTATTTTTACTACGCATCCTTTATTGGTGGAACAAACGATTGAGGAAAAGGAAGAAGTGCTTGCGGATCTATCGAGTAAAGATGGTGAGTTTGGCTATGTGTATTATTCAAATCCTTTCCATAATAAAGAAGATGCTTTGTATCGTCAGAAATTATCGAAACAATTGGATGAAGCTATTTCTAAGGTGCATGCAGGTAAAGTGGTTGGGGGAGCTATTGGTAAGAGCTTTTCCTATATTGACTGGATCGTGTATGATAAAGATGTATTCATGAAGGTGTTTAACCAATTAAAAAAACAGCTCGATGCGAGTGTCGAACTGTATTATCAAAAATTTTAATGACTTTGAATATCAGCGCAGGCGTTAAGCAGGCGCTGTCTTTTCATTCCAGTGATTTCTTTTTCGGGATTTTCTAGAAAACGAGCTAATACGTCAGCGTCTTTTAAGGCTTCACATAGTGGTGAATCAAAAGAGTCTTTTTTTGAATGTTGACGAATCGCATAAGTAATATCATCAATTTCTGTAGTTTTAAATAGGCCACTTTCTTTTAAGTACTTATAGGCGTGAAGGCTTGATAATTTGGCATGTTGAGAATGTGGGCAGTTGTCAATAAATTGTGCATAGTCATGAAATAGAGCAGCTACTTTAGCTCGTTCTAGATTGGTGCCTCTTGCCATGGCAATAAATGTAATGGAAAGGTCCACACTAGCTGTATGGGTAAGGGCGGCTATTTTTAAATCTTCATTATAAATTTCGGCATATTGAGAATATACATATTCTTTTACTTTTTCATATCGCTCTAACATAAAATCCCTCTCTTTCATGAAAAAAGCGCACGATGTGCGCTTGATTCGAACAAATTTCTACGCAGCTGTATCTACAACTGTGACATTGTTAGCTTGTTGTCCACGATCGCTTTCAACAACGTCATAAGTAACAGTTTGTCCTTCTTCTAAAGTTTTAAATCCTTCAGAATTAATTGATGAATAGTGTACGAATACATCTTTTCCATCTTCACTGGTAATGAATCCATAACCTTTTTCAGCGTTAAACCATTTTACTTTACCTGTGCTCATGCCTATACCTCCTGGACTAAGCCAATATCCTTTGACCGTTAAAATAGAAAGTATTTGCATACAATAGCATTTATCACAATCAGAATACGAGTCTAATCCTTAACTGCTTTCATTTTAGCATTTTCTAACAATATTGTCATTAAAAAAACCATTTTTATATAGTTATTATGTTTTATTTTGATTATAATGAATATATAAAGGAGGGCATTTGTTTTATGCTTATTCAAGATGATGCGTTACGTAGTGTGATTGCGCGTACTTTGCGTGTTAAAGAAGAAGAACTAACTGAAGAATTGATGAAGGAATTGATCCATTTAGAAGTACAGGATCATGAAATAGAGACTCTAGAAGGCTTGCAGTATGCTGAAAACCTAGAAACTTTGAATGCGAGCAATAATAAGTTACAGACGTTGGATCCAATCAAGGATTTACATAATTTAGTTTGTTTAAATGTTTCTCGAAATCAATTAAGAGATTTGCAAGCTCTACATGGTTTTAGACAACTTAAAAAATTGAATATTTCAAGAAACAACCTATATACAATGGATATTTCAAGTGTTGCTGCAATGATTGATTTGGAAGTATTGAATCTTTCAAAGGCGAAAGTTGATAGCTTGATTTATTTAGAGCATTGTAAGAAGTTAGAAGAGGTTCATATCAATACTGAAAATGGTCCTTTTAGCTATGCCATCTTAGGTGTACTTAAGAAATTAAAGAAATTGGATATGGGTGGTATGCGTTTATTCAATATTGAAGATTTAACATATCTTTCTAATGTTGAAGAATTGGATTTAAACACAAACTTAATGTCGGATCTAAGTCCATTGTTGTCAATGAAGAACTTAAAGAAATTGAATGTTTCAAACTGTCCATATTTAAAGGATTATTCTGTATTAAAGGAATTTTCAAATCTTAAATCTTTGAATATTTCTTATAATGAACCAGAACACTTTACATTCTTGAAGGAATTAAATCATTTGGAATCTTTGTCTATGGAACAGTCTGGATTTAAAGACATGTCTTTATTGAATAACTTGGGTGATTTAAAAGAATTGAATGTTTCTAAAAACCGTTTAAAGAACCTAGAAAAATTCACAAATGTTGAGCATTTGGAAAGTGTAGATGCGAAGTTCTGTCAGTTAACAGAAATTAATTTCTTAAAGAATGCGCATCAATTGAAGCATTTGAATTTATTCACAAACCGAATCAAGGATATTCGTATTTTAAAGGATGCCAAAGACATGGTGTATTTGAATGTGGGTCGTAATGATATTAAGGATATTACTTGTTTAAAGGATATGAAACAATTGGAAATCATTTCTTTGGAAAACAACAATGTCAAAGATTTGACACCATTAAAAGAACTTACAAACCTATGCGATGTGGATCTATACAACAATGTTATTGAGGATCTTACACCATTAGAACATTTAGAGTTTATTTCTTATTTGCGTTTAGATCACAATGCGATTACAGATTTAACTCCATTATCTAAACTTAAATATTTGCGTTCACTTACTTTGAAGGCAAACTACATCACAGATGTAACTCCATTAAAAGATCTAGAATTATTAGAAGCTTTACGTCTAGATGATAATCCAATCCAGGATACAAGTGTACTTGAAAGTATGGAGTTCTATGAAAAATTTACTAACTAAGCAAAATCCCCTTTTATATAAAGGGGATTTAATAATTTTATGTTGAATTATATCTTAATTATGTCTTAAAAATTTGAAGTTGCGTTCAAAATCTCTTCTTCAGCATTAATTAAGCATCCATAGATTTGATAATAAAAAAGTCACTAAAATAAATCAGTGACTTTCTATATAGCGCTAAGGCCGTTGTGTAATAATCAATGGCGCTAAGGCCGTTGTTCATAAGTATATTAACATCTCATAACTCTAAAGTCAAAAGATTTACTTTGTAAATAATTCTATTAATTTATTATCAAGTATTGTCATGATTTCATCTGAAACTCTAATTTTTAAAATGGGATCATACTTGTTTATTGGTTTAAGAACTCTTAATTTGCTGATTTTGGAGATATTTTGTACCATTGCATAGGAGTCAACACCCATTTTTTGATACATTTTGGCATATAAATGATAATCTAAATATGTATATAAATGATCGTTTAAGAATGTACACTTCTGATTACACTTTGATATAGTCCTTGCGGTGGGAATAAATTTTTCTTTTGACCTCTTTGCAGATTTATGAATTTTCAGCGTATGAAAGTTCATTCAATTGTAGTAAAATAGTGATGAATTAATTGTTTACATCCTTTGAAAATGTGGCAAGATGGAAATGCTTTAGCAGCTAATCAGTTTTTTTTGCTTATTTTTGAAATTAATAAAAAATGATTCGATGAGTGGTTAACTATTATGGTTTGAAGGAAGTATTTCTATAATATGTAAAGATAAAAGAATTACAGATTGTATTTCTGTTATGGAAGATAAAGAGGTTAAATAAATGAATGATTATAGAGGTTTGTTGATTAAAAAAGAACGAAAGAAGCAAGACATATCCTTAGAGGCTTTAGCTTATGGAATCTGTTCACCTTCTTACCTCTCTAAGATTGAAAACAATATTTTGATTGCAGATAATGAAATATATAAATTGATATTTCAAAAATTGGGGATTCAAACAATGGATCAAGAAAAAGAAGATCACATAGAAGCTTTGCTGAAACTTTTTTTTCGGTACTATATGGCATCAAATTTAAAGATCCTCAAGGTCATCGATGAATTGCTTGAATATAAAGATGAGGTTTCTACATCGAGTCTGTTTGTTTCATATCAATTGTTTTTGCTGTATGCTTCCGAAATGAATTCTCAAATCAATATATCACTTACTGAAGTGGAAGCGTATTATTCGTACATGGATGATTCTCAAAGAGAATATTTTAATTTGTTTAGATTATCTTCTGGAAATATGGAACTATCTGATAATGAAGAATGGATATTTATACGAAGGTTGAAATCCAAAGCCAATCTATATGCGTATCAAAAAAATGTCTTTAAAGCCTATGATTTGTATAAGATATGTTTAAAATATGCGACAGAATTAGGAAATAAAAATTTGATTGCAGAAATTCTCTGTGCATTGGGATGGCTTTGTCTCGAAGTGGATTTGAAACAAGCGGAACAATATTATACGAGCTCCGTTTCCTATGACACTCAATATAAAAGTCTAGCTTACTATAATCTAGGTGCGATTTTGATCCAACATAAGAATGGAATGAAAAAAGGGTATCAGTACTTAAATGAAGGCCTAAAAACTTGCAAAGACGAACAAATGAGGATGAAATATAAGGAAGCTATTTTTATCTATTTTATCGTAAAAGATGATAAGAACACCGCTAAAAAAATGATCAAGGAATTAGAGAATTCAGAATATATCGATGTTTTCTTGCTGATGTTAAACAAGGATCATGAATCAAATGAAGAATATCAACATCGTTTAAAAAAGTTGAAAAATGATTCATTGTTATTCAAATTTTTGTTTATCAAAAACTGCCAATATTTGCATAAATATAAAGAAATTTGTATTGAAAAAGGACTTATATAATTTTTGACTTTGTGCAAGATTGAACGATTCACATACTTTAATTGGGATAAGAAACTAATTTATTTCACAAAATGAGTTTCTTGTCTTTTTTTATTAGATAAACGATAATTTTTGCGAGGAGGTGAATACTTATGAAGGAAATCGCATTTGATGTAAAATTTGATGTATCAGTTGCTTGTGGAGGGCTTCTTTGTGGAAATATGATCTGCTAGTTTTCTGAATTATATCAGTTTTAATCAAAATAATTTTGATGAACATTTACCAAATGTTTCTTCATGAATTGTTAGAGGTATGGATCAGTTCCATACCCCTATTTCCACATAAGTTAATATGAAAAAATGTTTGAATTATAAAAATTTAGTTTTAACCACGGAAGGAATTATGTTTGATACGTTTCAATTCAAAATTTTTGAATTAGATGAAGAACATATACAGGAATTTGAAAATGTTTATCGTGGAATAACCAAAGAGAAAGATAGTTTCATTAGTAGATTAATTAAGGATAGTACTACAAACTATGATTTGAAGACAGTCAAAATTAATATGACAAATTTTTGCAATTTAAAGTGCAATTATTGTTTTGCAAATGAAGGTACATACAATAAGAAGAAAAGAAAATTTGATAAAAATCTAATTGATAAATTCATAGATTTTTTAATGCTATATCCTACTGTTCAAAACATCACCTTTTTTGGCGGTGAACCTCTTTTGAACGTGGATGGAATAGAGTACTTATGCCAACAGGTCAACAATTTTAGACCAGATATTGGGTTCTATTGTCAAACAAACGGAACATTAATGAATAAAAGGATCGATAACTTAATTCACCGCTATAAAATAAAATTTACATTATCTATCGATGGTTCAAAGGAGGATAATGATAGAAACCGTGTGTTTAAGGATAATACAGGCTCTTTTGACGTTATCAATGAGAATTATAAGAGGTTTAAAGAAAGCGTTTTATCAATTGAAGCGACTTATGATGGAAAATCGAAATATACTAAAAAAGAGATTGCGGAGTATTTAACAAAAAAATATGGTTGTACTAATGTTTCTGTTTGCAAATTATTTGGGAATAGTAGAACTATTGAATTTACATCTCCAAAAAAGGATATCGAAGATATTTTGAATTGTTCAAGTATTCCAATTAACAGAACCCATGAATTATTATTAGGCTTTTTCACAAAGACAAATCAGTGTTATTTTTGCAGTGCTGGTACACAACTTTTGAATATTGATTCTGATGGAAAAATATATCCTTGTCATTTATTGATAGACAAAAAAGAAAAATATTTGTTAGGGGATTTAACGTCTTTTAATAAAGACGAATTTGAAAGTAAAAGATTGAGATTTTCTGAGAAGGTCAACAAGAAATCATATGAGCAATGCAAAAAGTGTAATATTTCGTGGAATTGTTCTCAATGTTTTGCAGCAAAAGAAAATTTTAATTTTAAAGATTGTAAAAAAATGAATGAAAATGCTCTTGAAATATATGAGGAATTAGCCAGAGAAATTAAAAGAGGTAGATTAAATGAAATATTGAACAAATTAAAGGGAGCCGTAAAATATGTTTAAACTTGTTCAGAATCATAAAGCATTATATTTTATTTCGCTTATTCTCATTGTTTCATATTCAGTAGTGGATCTATTGAAATCAATCTTAATGAGCTATATATTTGATGATCATCTTCTGGATTCAATTTCAAGCCTTATAGTGATCGTATTGTTATTTTTAGGTGTCTATTTAATTGTTTCCACTTTACAACAATATGTGATAGAGGTGTTGAAGAATAAAATACGTTATAGTCTTAATCAAAATTTGTATCAATCGTATGCTTCCAGAAATATAGAATCGTTTCAAAAAAAGGATAGCAGTGAAATATTGAATGAATTTAATAATGAAGTGAATGTGGTAATTGATAATTATGTTTCTTCAAAATTAAATGTGTTCTCATTAACCATTTCATTGATATTGGGAAGTCTATATATCGCAAATCTAAGTGTAGAAATATTAATGTTTCTGCTCTTTTGTGCTTTTATAACGATTTTTATAAATAGTATTTTTAAGAATCGTTTAAAGAAGAATCAAATGAATTATTTGGATTCAATGAAGCAATGGCTTTGTTCTATTAAAAATCTGTGTCGCTGTTTTAATGATATAAAGATTTTAAATTTAGAAAAAGTATTTTGTGACGGTCTAGACATTGAGAATAAGAATTTAGAACAAAATACTCTAAAAAACAATGGATTTATAAAGATACTTTCTTCTTTAAATTCTTTTATTTCTCAAGCCATGTTTTTTTTGACATTGCTCTTTGGCATTGTATTAATTCATTATAATCGGTTAACAGTGGGACAATTATTAGGAATTGCACAAGCTAGTAATATGGTAATCATGCCAATCGTTAATTATGCGAATCTTCGAAATATGATTCAATCTTCTAAGCCAGTTCTACAAAATCTATTGGATAATTCAATATGCTCTGAAGAGAATGAACCCATTGTTTTTGATGAACAAATTCATGACATTAATATTAAGCATTTAAGTTATTCTTATGGTGTTCGTCAAATATTGGATTTAAATAATTTGGTAATAGATCAGGGAAAAAAGTATTTAGTCATTGGAAAAAGTGGAGATGGTAAGAGTACGTTTTTAGACATTTTAACAAAGCAGAAGAAAGCAGATGGCATTTACGTGAACGATAAGGATTTGAAGGATGTTCAATTTAGCACATATGCCGAAAAGTTTTCTTATGTGAATCAAAACAATGACTTATTACCGTTTTCCTTTGAACAAAATATTACTTTAGGAAGGAAAATGAGTAAATATTCCTTGAAAGAATTAGTAACTATATTTAATTTAGAATCAATATTTGATAAGGAAAGAGACAATCTTGATTTTGAACATTTGAATTTAAGCGGTGGAGAGAAGCAACGTATTTGTTTGGCAAGAGCAATGTACAGAAATAAAAAATGGCTTTTCTTGGATGAGGCATTTTCTGCAATCGATAAAGCAAATTCAGATCGAATACATCAATTCATTTTATCCAATCCAGATCTTACAGTATTGTCTATTGAACATAAAGTAACAAAGGAAACAGTTTCTTTATATGATAAAGTCTTATTATTTGAAAACAAAAAGATTGTATCTATGGATGTGGAAGAGTACTTAAATAGTAGCTTTTAAAAGAGAATACGTGTGAAGTGATTTAAGCTAAAAATTATTCATAGGTATCTACCTACTACCTGAATATTCCATGTTGACTCTGCCATCATGGAATATTCATTAATCCAGAAGCATAAAAAAATCATTACCAAAATTATAAAAAAAATACAGTTTTGGTAATTTTCAGTATCATAATATTGTCTAAGAGGACGGGTAGAAATCGCAACTTTGGTCGGTGAAGGATTTCTACCTTTTTTATTTACGTCCAATCCCTTCTAAAAATACTGTAACAAAAAGATAGGAAAAGTTCACCTTAAAAGTGTTTAAAGGTTATCTCTTTCTCAGAGCTACAAATAGTGGAAAAATGGTGCGCGTGTAGCGCACCATCGGTTTGTCTGTAACGTTTGAACGGTTTGCTTTTTTATTATATTTATAATGATTTCCAACTATAATCTAATTTTATTTAAATCTTTATTTTTCTTAATCAGTTACTGTAAAGTCTTCACAAAATAATCAAATTTTAAATCAAAACTTTTTCAACTCAAAGGTAAAACTATCTCCGTTTTTTAGTTTTACTTTATTAATTGCTGGACATACACCATTCTTTAAACAATCCTCATTATTGTTCGATTATAAACCAAAATAAACTTATTTGCATTATCTAACATTGCTTTTTTCTCTTCATCTGTAACATTTTTAATGTTCTCTATGAATTCATTTAATTGTTTATCTAAGAAAGGGATTGCTTCATTAAGAAAAAAATTACCGATTGGAACATAATAAGGCTTATTTTTTGAACTTAATGGAATTACCGTTAGCACACCATTATTAGGTGAATCATTTTTCGTTAAAACGATAGCTAAATGTTTCCCCTTGATTTCACTACCCATAGATGGTGAAAATTCCACCATTACAACACTTCCGCGTTTAAATCTTTGAAATTTCATTTTATTTTTCCTTCTTTAATTCTTTCATATTCCATCTGAGCTACTGTATCCACTGTATGTTGACCTTTGTAATCCAGTGACCTATATATTTCCAGGTATTTGTGTTAATACAATAACAGAACAATCAGCAATATCTATTATTACAACTATATTCTACTAAAATCTTCGTTAGATAGATATTTTAAAATAAAGTGAAAATTGAATGTTAAATTCATCTAAATCAAATACGTATAACACAGTACTTGACAATCCAAGGTAGTATGTATATCATAATAGCGAACGGGGTGATATTATGCAGCCAAGAGCGGTAATTTATTGTTCTAAGCATGGGGCGACAAAAGAATATGCGCAGTGTTTAGGTAAAAAAAAGAATCTTCCTGTGATTTCGATTGACCATATTTCGGGATACTCTTTCCAAAATATTCCAGTGTATTTTTGTGGTTGGATTCGTAACGGAAAAATCATGGGGTTAAATAAAGCTTCGAAATTATTTATGTGTGTTCAGGTAATTGGTGTGGGTGCCATTGAATATAATGAGGCGTATGAATTGAAATTGAAATATAAGAATGGGATTATGAATCCAAACTTTAAGTATGTACAGTCGATTCGTAATCTTTCATTGACAACTTTGGAAAAGATGTATGTAGATGTGTTTCAACCATCATTAATGGGAAAGAATAGGGGTGAAACGCATGAATACTCAATTTAAAAAAGGTGTTTTAGAGTTGATTGTATTAAAGGCTATTGTATCGGATGATCTATATGGGTATCAGCTTGTGTCTCGTATCAACGAGGTAATTCAAGTAAATGAAGGTACGATTTATCCTTTGTTGAAGCGATTGTCGAACGATCGTTTGTTGGAGTCTTATTTAAAAGAATCTACGGAGGGTCCTCCAAGAAAGTATTATCATATCACAAATTTAGGACTTGAAAGATATGATGCATTATTATCGGAGTGGACGGATTTTTCAGATAGTGTAAATGCATATTTGAAAGGAGTGGAGTAGAGTGTTAAAAAAGGAATTTTTGGATGTTTTAAATCAAAAGTTATCGTTGATTAGCGATAAAGAAAGAGAAGACATCCTATTAGAATATGGAACATATATTGATGACAAGATGGCTGGTGGTGTTGCAGAAGAAGAGGCGGTTGCTGGATTTGGTGATGTGGATGAATTGGTAAAGGATATTCTAGATGCATATAAGATCAATACGGACTCAATGGATCCATTCTCTAATCGTGCAGATAAAACGATTGATAAGGTGTATGCCAAGGTTGAGGAATTGTTTTCTAAGCTTGGTAATTTTTCGATGAATGAAATTTTTCACATCTTATTTGATGCGATTGTCTTAGTATTAATTTTGTTGATTGGAAAAGTCATTGTGGTAGATATTTTATGCCAATTCTTATTGTCGATGATTTTTTCATTCTTTGTTGGATTCTATATGATTACAGATTTTATGTTGAGTCTATGTCGCATACTATATTTATGTTTAGCCATTTATTTCTTTGTGAAAGTTATGGCTAAAAGAGTGGAACGTTATCGTTTGCATGCGCACAACGTGGGTGTGATGGACGATATCAAAGATACTTGGAATGATAATATTAAATCGAGTGATTTGCCTCCAACACCTGAGCGTCCTTTGTATCATGAAAGAAAGCCAAGTCATCTTGAATCGGATGTCTTAAAGGTCATCTTAGTCTTGGCTATGATTCCTGTAGCGTGTGTGTTGATTGGTAGTGGTATTGGCTTAGTGGTATTGATTTATGTCAGTGCTATGTATGCCACAACAAGTGCTGGATTATATTGTATGGACATTGCCTTTGTGTTAGGAAGCTTGGCAATCCTATTGATGTTATTTCGTGCATGGCCAAAGAGGGTGGATACAAATGCGTAAATTAGGTGTATTACTTGTTGTTTCAATCTTATTATTTGTGATTGGTTGTGGAACTTTTGTATATGAATTGAGTCAAATTAGTCCAAATCTAATTGATTTGTCAAAAGAAACGCAGACTATGACAACGACAATGCCAGATAGCTGTCACTTATATACAAAAACGTATTTAAGTTCGGTTGGCGATGTACGTGTCGTTGTGGATGAGATGGTGGAAGATAATCAATTACCGAATAATTCATTGGTGATCACATATCCTAAAATGCTTCATGTTGTGCAGGATGGGGATCAATTAGATTTACAGATGGATGATTATGAAATGTCAAAGAATCTTCAAACCATTTTTGATACGTTCAAATCGAAGAGTTATGATGAGTATTGTGCAAAGAATGGTGAAATTCATGTAAGTCTTCGATATGGCAAGGCATTAAAGGATAAAATTACATTGGTGGATGACTACTATTAAGGAACAGTTTATACTGTTTCTTTTTGATTTTTAACAAGTGTGTTAAAATACTGTTATGGTGAAAAATAATAGAGACTGGAGTCGTTTGTTGAGAATGATTCTGGTGGATGATAAAAAGAAGTCAAATTCGCTAAGAAATTTAAAAAGGGGTAAAGTGACAAATACGCCTTTACGTAGAAAGCAGGATGTGAAACGATGAGTGATACGAATACGATGTCAACGAGTGCAAGGTTTGCGCAGATTGTATCTATATTAAGAAAACATCATATCCAAAAGGGAATGGATCCCGTTAAGTTACGTATGATACTTGAAGACTTGGGTCCTACTTTCGTCAAGATTGGACAAATTATGTCGACAAGACAGGATCTGTTTTCTGAGCGTTATTGTAAAGAGTTGATGAAGCTTCGCTCGCAGGCAAGTCCCATGCCTTTTTCTATGGTTGAACAAATCATTCAAGAGACGTATGGCGATTTATTTCAAGAAGAGTTTGAAAGTATTGATGAGATTTGTCTAGGTTCAGCATCAATTGCGCAGGTGCATGCAGCTACTTTGAAGTCAAAAGAAAGAGTTGTGCTTAAGATTCAGCGTCCTAAGATCTATGAGTGGATGGAACGGGATGTGGCCTTGTTAAGAAAGGCTGTTAAGATATTGAATCTTTCAGATATTGTATCAAGCGTAGTGGATCTAGATATGGTCATCGATGAATTTTGGACAACCGCAAAACAGGAGATGGATTTTACGATTGAGGCTCAATTTGCGAAACGCTTTAAGAATGATTATAAGGATTGTCAGTTTATTGATGCGCCAAAGATTTATGATGAATATACAAGAAAGAATATTCTTGTGATGGAATATGTGGATGGCATTGAGATTAATGATTCAAATAAATTAGATGAACTGGGATATGATCGTAGTGAGATAGCGGATAAATTGGCATTTAATTATATTTCACAGATTATTGAGAATGGTTTCTTTCATGCAGACCCACATTCGGGAAATCTAAGAATTCGTGATAATCAAATCGTATGGATCGATTTTGGTATGATGGGCACTTTAGATGCGAATGAGCGTGAAACGATGAAGGAGGCTGTTCGTGCCATTGCCTTGAGGGATACACAGAAGTTAGTGGATTGTATCTTGATGATAGGGGATTGTAAAAAGGAGATTGATTATACGGCTTTTTGTGGGGATATGGATCGTTTTGTGAATCAATATTTGAGTGTTCCATATTCAGAAATTGATGTTGCCAAACTGATTCAGGATATGTTTTCAATTTGTCATGTATATTCGATTTCTTTGCCTAAAGGCATTAGTATGTTAGCTCGTTCTATGATGACGATTGAAGGAACGTTAACAGCTTTAGATCCGAATATGAATACGATGAAGATTGCGATGAGTCATAAGTCAAGTTTGACAAAAATTGATTGGGAGAAAGAAATCAAGTCGGGATTTAAGCGAAGTATTGATGCGCTTTCTCGTTCGGTTGATATTCCTGTGCAGGCAAGCGATGTGTTGAAGATGGTTCAAAGAGGACAGATCAAGGTCAATTTGAATCTAATGGGTTCTCAAGCTCCACTTGCGAAGATTGATCAGATGGTGAATCGTTTGATTGTATGTGTGTTGATTGCCGCTTTGGTTATGGGTTCAAGTTTGATTTGTACGACGAAGATGAAGCCGATGATTATGGGAATACCAGCACTTGGATTTTTTGGATACATCATTGCGATTGGGATGAGTGTATGGTTGTTTTTTAAGATGTTATTTTTGCATCGAAAAAACAAGTCTTTTTAAAGGGGAAGTATATGAAAAAAGGTAAAACTACAGTGGCTTCACTATTGATTGTGTTGGTCACTTTGGGACTGGATCAATGGACAAAGTGGGCTGTTGAGAAGTCTATCGCATTAAATGATTCGGTTGAAATGATCAATCATTTCTTTTATTTGACATATGTTCGAAATACAGGGGCAGGTTTTAGTATGTTTGTGGGAGCTGGAATGGGTTTCTTTGCCGCACTTACCATTATTGCCTTAGTAGGTATGGTATATATGTTTTTTAAAACGAATGATTCGCGTTATCAGATTTGTTTGTCTTTAGTTTTTTCGGGAGCTATTGGAAACTTTATCGATCGTATGACGCTAGGCTTTGTAAGAGACTTTTTTAGTTTCTATATTTTTGGCTATCCATTTCCCGTATTTAATGTAGCAGATATCTGTATTACAGTGGGTATCGCATTAATATTAGTAAGTATGTTTATAGATGATAAGAAGGAGCAAGAGAGATGGAAACAAGAATCTTAAAGATAGATGAAGATACTAAATTGGATCGTTTGGATAAGGTTCTTGCGGAAAAATTGGATTTTTCACGTAAGAGAATTAAGGATTTATTGGACGAAGGAAATGTCTTGGTCAATCAAAAGCTGATGAAGGCAAGTTATAAAGTTTGTGTAGGAGATGAAATTGCGGTTTCTATTCCTGAACTAGATTCTATGGAAGTCCTTCCTGAACCAATTGATTTGGATATTGTATATGAGGATCATGATATTATTGTGATCAATAAGCCAAAGGGCATGGTTGTGCATCCAGCTCCTGGTCATTATTCTGGAACTTTAGTGAATGCGTTGTTGTATCATTGTAAAGATTTGAGTGGTATTAATGGGGTGATGCGTCCAGGTATCGTACATCGTATTGATAAGGATACGTCTGGATTATTGGTTGTTGCCAAGAATGATGTGGCCCATGAATCTTTAAGTCAGCAATTACAGGATAAAACGTGTCATCGTGAATATGTAGCTATTGTACATAATCCTTTTACGCACGAGCATGGTACGATTCATGCACCAATTGGTCGTGATGAAAAGGATCGTCAGAAGATGGCGGTTACCGCAAATAATTCGAAGGATGCGATTACGCATTTTACAGTATTGGAAAACTTCAAAAAATTTGCGTATATCAAGTGTCAGTTAGAGACAGGTAGAACACATCAGATTCGTGTTCATATGCAGTATATTGAACATCCAATCGCAGGAGACCCTAAGTATGGTCCTAGAAAAACAATTCAGGCCAATGGTCAGTTGTTGCATGCGTGTGCATTGGAATTTGTGCATCCTACGACAAAGGAAAAGATGCGTTTTGAGATTGGTTTAGAACCTACTTTTGAAAGAGTTTTAAATGAACTTAGAGAAGGGGAAGAATAATGCGTGATGATGTATTAAGTTGGGATCAATATTTTATGGGCATGGCTCATTTGAGTGCAAAGCGTTCAAAAGATCCAAATACGCGTGTAGGAGCTTGTATAGTCAATCCTCAAAAAAGAGTGGTTGGACTTGGATACAATGGTTTTCCTTATGGTTGTGAAGATGAGGAGTTTCCTTGGGATCGAGATGGTGAATTTCTTGAGACTAAGTATCCTTATGTTGTGCATGCTGAATTAAATGCGATTTTAAATAGTATTCAAGACCTTCATGGTTGTACTTTATATGTTTCATTATTTCCTTGTAACGAATGTGCAAAGGCCATTATTCAGGCAGGCATTTCTTGCGTAGTATATGAAAGTGATAAGTATGATGGAACTGAAGGTAATATTGCCAGTAAGCGTATGTTTCATGAGGCGGGTGTAAAACTTGTACAGCTTCCTTATGAGATTGATGTAGAAACAAAAATCAGTGAGCGTTAAGTCATCCAATTGGATGGCTTTTTATTTTAAAAGTAAACGTTGTAAACAAATGAAAATTGTGTAAAAAAAAGACAAAGTTATATGTTTTATAACCACTTTCTAACCGTTAAAATTCTATACTTTATTTGTAGATGGGAAGGGTAACTATCTAAGAATAGAAAAGGAGGAAAATTGAATATGTTGAAGAACTTGAAGAGAGCATCGGCGATCATGTTGTCGCTTGCGATGGCTGTTCAGTTCGGATTGGCAGATACTTACTATGCGAATACGCTATCAGAAGAACCAATAATAGAAGAAACCCAAGAACAAGAACCGGTAACGGTTGAAGAGGGTTCGCAACAAGTGGCTGTCGAACAAACTGAAGCGCCTGCAATAGATGCGAAAGAAGAGTTTGTACAAGTGCCTGAAACCAAGTCTGTAACATTAAGTTATGTAGCTGAAGATGGAACAATATTACAAGATGCTACCACTCATGAGTATGAGATGGGTTACAACTTGAATTCGGATGCAAGTGTGATGTTGAATTTTGATGGTTATACCCTAAAAGATGTAGTTATGAATGATTCACAAATCGTAGCTGCAGCCCAAGCAAATTTAAATGTGACTTCAGATTTGACAAGTGTGAAATTTGTTTACCAGAAGGTAATGACAGAATCGCACCCAGAAGCGAATGAAGCTCAAGAAGAAAACAAAACTGAAGAAAAAACAGAAGAAGATGCTGAGGCAGACCCAGAAGCGAAGGAAGAATTACCAGAGTATCCTGCATTTGATATGAGTGCTACAGCTGGAAACGTAACCGTTCATGTAACGGCGGCCGAAGGTGTTTTACCTAATGGTGCACAATTAATCGTTAAGCGTGTTACAAGAAAAGCTATTTTGAACGCTGTTGAAGAAACAGTTACGGAAAAGGATAAAGAGGTTGATTCAGCTATAGCTCTGGATATTACGATTGTGAATGCAGATGGTATCGAAATTCAACCAAACGGAATTGTTAATGTTAGCTTTGAAAATGTAGCAGTTGGTGGTGAAGAAGTCAATGTTTACCATGTTACAGATGATGCAAGTACGGTAACTGAGGTTGCTACAAATACACAAAGCTTTGATGCAAATCACTTCTCAATTTATGTTATTACGGGTGAAAAGAAAGTCGAATTGACAACATTTAACTTTGTTGCCGAAGGTAATACAGTTAGTACACAAATTGTTAAAACAGGGGATACATTGATTACTCCAACGGCTCCAGATATTGCTGGAAAAGCATTTGTGGAATGGCAAGAAAATGGATCTAAGTTTGATGGTTTTGGTGAACAGACAATTACTAAGACTGAAACTCGTACAATTACTGCAAAATACGAAGACGCATTATATGTTTACTTCTATAATCCAGAAGGAACACAGATCATGCGTACAGAAAAGGTTGCAGATCACAAGGATCATGATTACTCACACGTATCTTATGATGTTGACGCAACTCACAAATTAGTTGGTTGGGCAGCAATTCAGAACGGTACTGATGACATCACAAAAAATATTGCAGTACCAGAAGGAAGTACTTCTGTAAATGTATATGCGATTATTAAAGAAGGGTATTGGGTAACTTTTGATTCAAATGGTGGAAGTGCAATTGATTCTCAATTCGTATTTGACAAAATCTCTCTAAATGATCAAACAACACCTACCAAGCCTGGTTATAGATTTGATGGTTGGTACAATGGAACAGAAATAGTTGAAAATGATGCAACTATTGAATCTCCAATGACTTTAACAGCACATTGGACACCAAAACAAGTTAACTATACAGTTATTCACTGGTGGGAAAATGCCGATGACAATGGATATTCATTCCATGAATCTGAAACTAAGAAGGGTCTTACTGGTTCAGAGACAGAAGCTGTCGAAAAATCTTATACAGTGGATGGCAAGAATATTTTTGGTGAAAGTGTAAAAGATAAAGTCTTTACCGCAAGTACTATTTCTCAAAAGACAATCAAAGGTGATGGATCGACGATTGTAAATGTATACTACAAGAGAAAAACGTATACAATGCATTTTAAAAAGAAAAAGAGCTCAAGTGAAGATTTATCAACAATCACTAAAAAATGGGGTCAAAGTATTTCGAAAGATGAATGGCCTGCATATGATGGAAATAGTAACTGGCAGATTCGAGAAGAAAGTTATTGGTACAGTGCACGTTATATTGCTTTTACAAGTACAATGCCAATGAATGATTCTACATTATGGAGTACAGGTGGTAAGAATACTTATACTGCATATTATTATGTACAGAAAATTACTGGTAATGGTTATGATTTACATCATACAGATGAGATCAAAGGAAGTGGTCGACTAACAATTGGTCATGAAGATTGTTATGCGATTTCTGGATTTACATTTGAATATTGTAATCCTGATGTAGGTGAATCATATAATGGAGCTAAGTTCTACTACAAACGTAATTCTTATAACTTAAAGTTTATCAACAATGGTAAACAAGAAAAAACTGTTTCTAAGAAGTATGAACAGAGTATCAAAGATGCAAGTTACACACCTACAAGACCTAGTTCACTTCCAGAATACTATGTATTTGATGGATGGTATGAAAACGAACTTTGTGAAGGTGAAGCATATAACTTTACTGGTAAGAAGATGCCAGCTCAAAATGTTACGTTATACGCAAAGTGGACGGCTTCTGATGTTAAGTTAACTTATAACTTGAATAATCCAGAGGGTGCATTAGTAAAGAAGACTGAAGATGTAGCTGCTGGTACAGTAGCTAGTACAGTATTACCAAGTATTCCAACTATCAATGAATATTCATTTGCGGGTTGGTATTATGCGGATGGTAATGGAAATATTACTTCTGAAGTATTCAATACGAATAACACAATTACTAGAGATACAAGTATCGTTGGTAAATGGTTATACAAGGGTGAATTAAGAGTTGTTTATGATCCTGGTACTGAAACGGGTGCAACAGTTCCTACAGATGACAAGGTTTATGCGGGTGGTGCAAGAGTCACTGTAGCTGGTAATGCGACTACTACTTCAGGTAAGAAATTCTTAGGTTGGGAATTAAATGGAAACGTTTATAAGCCTGGACAGTCATTTGAAGTAAACAAGGACATTGCGAATAAGAATAATGAGATTATCTTAACGGCAACTTGGGGTAATGCAGAAACTTCTACAACATTGACTTATGATCCTGGTAATGGAATTGGTACAGCTACGAGAGTTGATGTCATGAATAATGAGGCAGTAGAAATTGAAGCTCATGATTCTGATGTATTAGCCTTTACGGCTCCAGTAGTAGAAGGTAAAGAATACTACTTTGCAGGTTGGGCTGATTCTAAAACAGGAAATGCAACTTATGCAGATGGACAAACAATCAATATTGATGCGAATGGTGAAAACGTTCTATATGCAGTTTGGGTTGAAAAGACTGAAATCACATTGGTTGCGAATAGTGGTACACGTACTTATAACGGTGCTGAACAGTCAATCGAAGGTTTTGAATCAACTACAATGAATGGTTACACAGTATCTGGATTAACGGCAGTAACTAAGGGTACAAATGTTGGTGAATATACGAACACTGTATTTGATGGAACGGCTAAGGTTGAAAAAGATGGTGTTGATGTAACGGATAAAGTGGTTGTAAAGACTCGTGCTGGTAAGTTGGTTATTACGCCTAAGTCAATCAATACGCAAGAAATTACAGTAACTAAACCTGCTGATTCTAAGTATGATGGTAATGAACACAAGAATAAACCAACTGTTAAAGATGGTGAAAAAGTATTAGTAGAAGATACGGATTACACATTATCTTACAGTGAAGATGTTATCAATGCTGGTACAGTAACAGTAACAATCAAAGGTAAGGGTAACTATTCACAAGAAACTACAGTTGATTACCAAATTACTCCACGAACCGTTAAATTAACGAGTGGATCTGATTCTAAGACTTATGATGGAACTCCATTAGTTAAACATGATGTAACAGTAAGTGAAGATGGATTTGTTAAGGATGATGGTGCTACATATAATGTAACTGGAAGTCAGACAGAGACAGGTTCAAGTAAGAATACATTCACTTATACATTGAATGAAAAGACATTAGAAAAGAACTATGTCATTGAAATAAAAGAAGGTACTTTAGAGGTTATTCCAGTAACAGATGAAGTAACTGTAACTATTACAGAACATAGTGCTGAACATGTCTATGATGGAACTGAAAAGACTGTAACTGGTTATGATGTTAAGTCAATCAGCAATAAGCATTATACAAAAGATGATTTCACATTTAGTGGTACGGCTGAGGCTAAGGGTACAAATGTTGGTGAATATCCAATGAATGTACAAGCATCGGATTTCACAAATAACAGTCATAACTTCACAAATGTAACATTCATTATTGAAGATGGATCATTAAAGATTACGCCTAAATCAATCAATCCTGAAGATGAAAAGACTGGTATTCAGGTAACTAAGCCTGACGATACAATGTACAATGGCGAAGAACAGAAGAACAAGCCAACTGTAGAAGATACAAAGACAGGTGCAACACTTGTTGAAAATGTAGATTACACATTATCTTATACAGCAGCAGTCAACGCAGGTACAGTTGAAGTAACAATTACAGGTATTGGAAACTACACAGGAACAGCGAAGTGGTACTATGTCAAGATTTAAGACAACTTAAATATCTGTTTTTTTAATGTTTATGTTTC
>NZ_QSPK01000129.1 GCF_003436425.1 Eubacterium sp. TM05-53 | reverse complement strand
TTCATAAAACGGATACACTACTTTCATTTTGTCAACCACACGATTGTAGATTAATAGATAAAATAATCGAACAAATTTGTGCTGAAATCAAAAGTCATAAATCCATATACATCTATGGCAGAAATATGTCTAGCTTGCCTGCCAAGTATCTGCAATCTATGTTAAATACAATGGATATTCCATGTATTTATATAGATTGGATTGATTTTCTTTCTGCCTTATCTAAATCATTTCCAGACAATGCTGTTCTTTTCGTTTTCACAAATTATGGAGACAAATCTATTTATGAACCCATTGTACAACAATGCCATGAACGACGGGTTAAAATCATTTGGATTTCGAGTACGGATTTAGATTCTTCTTTATTAAACACTAACGACATCTATATATCTACGCATGAAACAGAATTAGAATCTCCACCGTTACTTACAAAATTAACATCTTTTCTATTAGTACAATTTATCATTGAATATTTGCGTCACAATATAGATAAGCAGGAAGCTTAAAATACTTCCTGCCTTTTTAGTTTAATACTTTAATACTTCACGAACAGCATCTGCAATTTTTTCTACTTTAGGTCCATAAATAACCTGGATATGTTTATCACTAGGTTTAACAATACCCATTGATCCTGTTTTCTTTAACATATCCTCATTTACAGCTGCCATATCTTTAACATCCACACGAAGTCTAGAAATACAGTTATTAACAACTACGATGTTATCTCTTCCACCAAGTCCTTCAATAATTGTATTTACTGTATTAATCATTTTTTCATCTAAAGACATATTGCTAGAAGCATCATCGTCATCATCTGATACATCAATTGAAATATTTTTCTTTGATAAATACCATTTAAATACAGAATAGTAAATGACTGCATAGAATACACCTACAACAATAACCCAATACCAATTAGATCCTGGTTGGAATACACCCCAGATAAAGAAGTCAATAATTCCTCCACCTGTATTACCAATGATTACATTTAAAACTGACATCAACATGAATGAGATACCACCCATAATTGAATGGAACACAAATAATGCAGGTGCAATAAACATAAATGAGAATTCAAGAGGTTCTGTAATACCTGAAACAAAGCTTGCAGCAACTCCAGCAATCATTAATGCTTTGACTTTTTGTTTTTTTTCGGCTGGTGAAGTTTGATAAATAGCTAAAGCTGCAGCTGGTAAACCAAACATCATAAATGGCATTTTTCCCTGTCCTAAGAATTGAGTATATGATTGTAAATCTTTTAAAGGAACTTTATCAACAAATTGTAAGAAGATATTTAGACAACCTTCTACCCCTTGGAATGTTCCACCTAATGGAGTTGTTCTGAATAATGAGTTTAACACGTGGTGAAGTCCAGTTGGAATTAACAATCGTTCTAAAGTACCGAAAATAAATACTCCAAATGCACCAGCTGAATGAATCAAATCACCTAAACCATTGATTCCTACAGAAATAGGTTCCCAGATCAATGGCATTACCAATCCAATACCTGCCATTGTAACAATTACAACTAATGCTACAAATCGTTTTCCTCCGTAGAAAGCAATAGCAGCAGGAAATTGTACTTTATGATATTTATTATGTAACCACGCCGTTACTAAACCAGCAATGATACCTGCAGTGGCTCCCATATCTACAGTATCAACACCTAAAATATTAGAAATTTTCATTGCACTAAAGTCCATAACTCCAGTCTGAATCACGCAACTAGAAGCTACTAAAAATGCATAATATCCTAAAAATCCGGCAAATGCAGCTACACCTTTATCTTCTTTGGCTAATCCTAACGCAATAGAAATCGCAAATAATACTGGCATCAAAGTAAATACAATACCTGATACTTTATTTAATGTTGAGATAATAAATAAAGGTACACTTGCGGCTAAGAAAGGTAAAACTTCCTGCACTTGCGGTTTCATTAATGCACTTGATAAACCTAATACGATACCACAAGCAGCTAGTGCAGCAATTGGCATCATCAAACTTCTTCCTAAATCAGAGAAGAATCCCATTATTTTATTTTTCATATATACTCTCCAAAATTTTCTTTCTTTTTAAATAAGACTCTCATAAAATGTTGGTTCATATTATAAATCATGAGAGTCTTAATAATTAGTTATCTTATTTCAATTCAGGCCATTGATCTCCGTTAGCTTCAATCAATGCATCCAAAATCTTTCTTGCTTCTTTTGCATCATTAATCAATCGGTTCAATGTAAATGCTTCAAATGCCTTTTGATATGAATGTTCATAATTGTTGATTGCCAAATTAATTGCTAACACAGTATTCAAATTAAATTGTACACATAATT
>NZ_QSPK01000128.1 GCF_003436425.1 Eubacterium sp. TM05-53 | reverse complement strand
GTGCTCATCTATATTACCAAATCATTCCTCTTTCGTCAAATGTTTTTTTGACTTTTTTTCATCTTTTTTACTGTATACGCTTACATCACTGCTTTTAAAAAAACTGACATAAGTCAGTCTCTTACTCGCAATTCAATTCTTCAATTTTTGATTCAAAAATATGATGACATAAAGCAATTACTCTTCCAACACCAAGTACCGCAATTACAGTACCTATTCCTACGCCAACAATTTGTTGCACAATAAATATACTTATACACAATGTTATACATAAATTAAAACAATCAAATAGATTTTTGGTTAAACCTACACTCTTATTAAATCTTTCAGCTAATGCCTGCACTATCCCATCACCTGGGTTTGGCACAAGTTGCATACTCAATGACATGGCCGCTCCTATACCTGTACAAATTATCGCAAAAGCTAAAACTATAAAACGTATTCCTAAATTTTGTGAAGTTGGAATATATACGGAAAATATATTCAATAAACGTGTAAACACTAAACTTAGTGGCAACTGTAATACATCAAACACTATTTTATTATTCTTTTTTAACTTTACATGAATCACTATTTGTACAACGACAAATATGGCATATACCACAAAAGTTAAATCACCAAAATTATATCCAGTTATCTGCGATATACTATAGGGTACTGATATTATTGGAGACACGCCTAGATTGGCCTTTATTTTTAACGTTAATCCCAACGCTAACACAAGCATTCCTATCGCATAAACAATAAATCGTCTAGTTCTCTTATCCAATCAAATCATCCTTTCAAAAAAGTAATGTTATTCTATCAAAAGTATTGTATTTTTCACAAGTTTATTTATATTTTCATAAATCTGAAATTATAAGCCAAAAAGTCAGAACCTAGATTCTGACTTTCATTAATTATGCAATTGCTTTAAATGCTTCATCCAAATCTTGAATAATATCATCGATATTTTCACATCCAATGCTTAAACGAATTGTATTCGGACGAATACCCTGATCTAACAACTCTTCTTCTGTACATTGTGAATGTGTTGTTGTTGCTGGATGAATGACTAAAGATTTAACGTCTGCAACATTTGCCAATAAAGAGAACAATTCAAGGTTATCAATAAAATCTTTGGCTTTTTGTGCATCACCCTTAATATCAAATGTAAAGATAGATCCACCACCATTTGGAAAATACTTTTTATATAATTCTTGTTGTTTAGGATCTGTAGAAACACTTGGATGAGATACACTTTCTACTTGAGGATGATTATTTAGATATTCAACCACTTTTAATGCATTATATGTATGACGTTCTACACGTAATGATAATGTTTCTAATCCTTGTAAGAATAAGAATGCATTGAAAGGAGATAATGTAGCTCCAGTATCTCTTAAAAGAATAGCACGCACCTTAGTGACGAATGCTGCAGCTCCACAAGCTTGTGTAAAACTAATACCATAATAGCTTGGATTTGGTTTTGTTAATGAATCAAATTTACCGCTAGCGTCCCAATCAAATTTTCCACCATCAACAATTACACCGCCAATACTTGTTCCATGTCCAGCAATGAATTTTGTAGCTGAATGAACCACGATATCTGCACCGTATTCAATTGGTCGTACTAAATATGGTGTTGCGAATGTATTATCTACCACTAACGGGATTTTGTGTTTATGAGCAATCTTTGCGACAGATTCAACATCTACTACATCCGAATTTGGATTTCCTAATGTTTCAATATACAATGCCTTTGTCTTTTCGTTGATTGCACTTTCAACTTCTTCTTCATTAAAAATATCTACGAAGTTTGTTTCAATTCCATATTGAGGCAAAGTATGCTCAAACAAGTTGAATGAACCACCATAAATATTTTTAGCTGAAACAATATTGTCTCCATTTTGAGCTAAGTTCAAAATTGTATATGTAACGGCTGCAGCACCAGATGCTACAGCTAATGCAGCTACACCACCTTCAAGGGCCGCAATACGCTTTTCAAACACATCCTCAGTTGGATTTGTTAAACGGCCATAAATATTTCCTGCATCACTCAATCCAAAACGTGCGGCTGCATGATCACAATTTCTAAATACATATGATGATGTTTGATAAATAGGAACTGCACGTGCATCTGTAGTTGGATCTGGTTGTTCTTGTCCAACGTGTAATTGTAATGTTTCGAATTTAAAATTTCGTTGATCTCTAGTTAATTTTGACATAATCTTTTCTCCTTAATTCATACTATTCTTATATGTTTTGTATGATAAAGTAAAATGGCCGTGATGTCAATGATAAATGTAATTTTTTACATTATATTTACATTTGTTTCATATCAAAATAAAAAAAG
>NZ_QSPK01000127.1:1918-2412 GCF_003436425.1 Eubacterium sp. TM05-53 | reverse complement strand
GGAACTAAGATTGATGGAGTAGAACCTAAACATCGTGGAACACCTGCTACAAAAAGAGGGTTGTCTAATCAGCAGGTGTGTATCATCACTGCAATACAGAGATTCGGTCATACAATTGCCAGAACATTAAATTATGGCAAGCCATCATCATTAGATCTATTAAGATTTGGTGGATGTCTTGAATCAAAATCTTTTGTAATGCTAGATGGTTCAAACAGCTACAACGAACTTTTAGAAAGTAAGAACTGCACAAAGAAAGTGTTAATCAGTCATGAGTCTTATGATAAATTCAATCATTTAAATACAGTGAACAGCTTTCACAAATTAATTGAAGAAAGGCTGCAAAAATATAAGGGAGTAGCATCAAAATATATAAATCGTTACAATGCTCTTTTTGTCATGCAAAGAGAAACGCAAGGAATGGATAATACAGAAAAGTTACAGTACGTACTACTTAGATTGAAAAACATCTATAAGATCACTCGTTTAAAGGA
>NZ_QSPK01000127.1:1520-1908 GCF_003436425.1 Eubacterium sp. TM05-53 | reverse complement strand
GCAAATATTGGATTGTTTATAGACCAGATAAGAATGGCTATTTATTTCCGGCTGGTCATTCTTATTCCAAAAATCCATACATCAATCAGAATTACATCAACGAACTTTTTAGGAAACATATTAAACAATTTTCCTTTTATGTTCCACCCATGCGTTTCCATAATCTTCGCGACACGTATGCTACACTCATGATCAAAAACGAATGTAATATATTCACTTTAAAGAAACTGTTGGGACATTCTAGCTTTTCTTCTACATCACGCTATATCAAGTATGACACTTCTGATTTAACACAAGCTCCAGTTCTTTCTTCTTTGTTGGAGATTGAATAATGGTACATATTCAAGACATATTCAAATCCATGGATATCGAAGGTAAAATCGATTAT
>NZ_QSPK01000127.1:0-1510 GCF_003436425.1 Eubacterium sp. TM05-53 | reverse complement strand
GCTACACTCATGATCAAAAACGAATGTAATATATTCACTTTAAAGAAACTGTTGGGACATTCTAGCTTTTCTTCTACATCACGCTATATCAAGTATGACACTTCTGATTTAACACAAGCTCCAGTTCTTTCTTCTTTGTTGGAGATTGAATAATGGTACATATTCAAGACATATTCAAATCCATGGATATCGAAGGTAAAATCGATTATTCGGAATTGAACCACAAGCAGAAGAAAGCTCTTCGCAATATCATTGAATGTAAAACAGAAGTCATGGGATTCAACACAGATACTTGTGAATGCTGCGGACATACTGAGATCCACTACAATTCATGTAAAAATCCAAACTGCCCTGAATGTGGATCTGTAGACAAGGAAGTATGGATACATAAGCAGGAACGCTTTACTTTGAACGTGAATTATTTTCATGTTGTATTTACGATTCCCAATGAATTAAATGTACTTTGTCTAATGGATCCGAAATTCATGTATAGAGCTTTGTTTACTGTTTCTGCAGAAACCATCAAAGAATTGTCAAACGACAAAAAGTATCTAGGAGCTAAAATTGGATTTACTTCCGTACTTCATACATGGGGTCAGAACCTTTCTTTACACCCACATATCCATATGATTGTTCCTGGTGGAGGGATTGATTCAAATGGAAAATGGAAAAGTTCAAAAAAGAAATTCTTTCTTCCTGTAAAAGTAGTATCTAAACTATTTAAAGGAAAATTTCTAAGCTATACTAAAAAGAATTTTGACCAAAGAAAAATCAAAGATGAAGAACAGTTTCAAAACATTATAAATACCTGTTATTCCAAAAACTGGGTTGTATATACTAAAAAGCCAATGAAAAGTGCAAAACACGTTGTCAAATATCTTGGAAGATATACACACAGAATTGCGATAAGTAATGCACGTATCAAAAAATATGAAGATAATAAAGTTACATTTTCGTACAAGGATTATTCAGATCATAATAAGATCAAAGAAATGACTTTAGAAGATACAGAATTTTTTCGTAGATATATGATGCATGTGCTTCCATCAAATTTTATGAAGATTCGTCATTATGGATTTCTAGGAAATCGTAATAAAGAAGAAAGAATACAAGCTATACGAACAGCTACAAATACGAAAGATCCAGGCCCACTACTTATTGACTATGAACAGATTATTTCAGATATATTAAAAAGAGACGTTTCCATCTGCATCAAATGCGGACAAAAACGTCACCGTCAATTGGAATAATCCCACAAATTCCAAAGCCACCAGCCCAATGAAATCATTGGGTAAGGGGACCATATCCAATATACACAAAAATCATAAAAAATGGAACCTTTAAATCAAACATATCTATAGAAACTAAAAATTATAGAGGATAAGTCAATATACTTTTATCCATATAGAGATGTGTTAGTTCAATTAAATTAAAACACCAATGTTGTACAATAGTGTGCTTCGATTGGTGTTTTTATATCAACATTGATGTATTAATTTTCTAATGTATT
>NZ_QSPK01000126.1 GCF_003436425.1 Eubacterium sp. TM05-53 | reverse complement strand
CACTATTAATGTCGAATATATCAACATGTCACCAAATTGCTAGTTAAGCCTTTTATTATCTTCTACAAAGGGTTTTAAATTGAATTGAGGCAGTGGTGTTATACGTTCTTTAATTAAACGACTAATTGCTTCAGCATCACTTTGCACATCTGATAATCCAATTGGTTCTCTATCATCTGAAATACCAAAAAATAAAGTTCCACCAATGCCATTAGAAAATGCACTAACACTTTTTAAACAGCTTTTTGGTTTCTTTGTTTCAAGTGCAACTTTGAAATCGCATTCTGTCGCTTCGGCGATTAATTGTTCAATCATTATGGTTCCTCTTCTTTCTAAATATGTTTTGCTTGTCTATATTATACTTGGCTTCTTAGGCTGTTTCAATTTTCAAATCACCATTGTTCATTTACTCATTTATCTACTCACTTAATTATATATTTGCATTTGATAATGCAGTACTTAATAACGTGTGAAAACAGATTGGAAAAAATACCTCTAAACTGTGGTTTACAAGTGTTTGAAACAGGCCATTTTATGTGCTCTTTTAGGCCTATATACAAAAAAATCGTCGAGTAATTAAATATAAAGGCAATGGAAAAGTAAATGCTTTAAAAGAACAAGTGTTTACCAAAGGATATGCTGTTCAATTTGATGATGTAACAGATTATGTTATGAATTTAATACCACAAGAAGAAATAAATAGCGGAAGAAGAGAGAAACATATTATGTTTCCTCGAAAAGCAGTGCGTGAAATGATTGGAAATATGCTTATTCACCAAGATTTTACAACACATGGGAATAGCCCAATTCTTGAAGTTTTTGATACAAAATAGAAGCTTCTAATCCGGGAAGTTTACTTGTTGAAGTAAATAGAATCATTGACACTGCTCCTCATTCAAGAAATGAAAATATAGCTTCTTTCTTAAGGATTATTGGGATTTGTGAAGAACGAGGCAGTGGCTTTGACCGAATGGAGGAAGGAAGGAATGAATTAAAAATTCCAGCGTCAAAAGTAGAAACAGCTGAAGATTTTACAAGAACTAAACTTTATTGGTATAAAGATTTAAATGAATGCCCTAAAACAGATAGAATAAGAACATGTTATTGCTATGTGAACGATATTGAAGTATCAAATAGTGTTCTAAGAGAAAGATTTGGAATTCAAGAAAATAGAAAGTCATTAGTTTCAAAAATTATTTCAAACTCTATAGAATCAGGTTATATTAAGCTGTTAGATGAAAATGCTGCAGTAAAAATGAGAAGATATATTCCATATTGGGCTTAATTTTCGTTCACGGTCGTTCACGTTTCTTAGTGATTACTTCAAAATATCGCGAAAAAAGGCTTAAATCCGTAGAATTTAACTCCAATTTTCGTTCACGGTCGTTCATGCTGTGATTATGGTCATTCGAAAATTCGTAATAAAAGGCATTGCCAATATATTTAGCCAAATGGGACTTGTTGAGGCATGGGAAAGTGGAATAAAAAGAATCCTGAATGCTGCTGAAGAGTATGGACTTCCGAAACCTAGATTTCAGGAGTTCGATAATATGTTTTGTGTAGAATTATTCCGTAATTCATTTCCGATGATGGAAGAAAACAGAGACATCGGAGAAACATCGGAGAAGCATCGGAGAAGTATCGGGAATAGAAAAACAAATAGAACTCAACGATACGCAGCAAAAGATTATTAAACTGCTTTTGGAAGATAATCAATTATCAGCTATTAAACTGGCTGATAGAATAGGTATTGCCAGTCGAAATATAGAAAGTAATATTAAGAAATTAAAAGAGCTTGGTATTCTTATACGACATGGATCGCCGAAAAATGGTTATTGGGAAGTTACTTTGACAGATTAATCTCAAAATAATGGATGTGGAAGAATACTTAAATAGTAGCTTTTAAAAGAGAATACATGTGAAATAATTTAAACCATATTTAAATTTGCTTGTAGGTATCTAGCTGCTACCAAAATGATACCAATAACAATAGTAAAGATATATAATACATGTTAATTGTATATAACCTTAACTTTGTAAAAAATGTATAACTACAATTGAATTTTTGAATAAATTGTTGAAATTTCCTGTATTTATGGGAGATTTCAACTTTTTTATTGTTCGAATTTATGATATACTATAGTTATACAGTATAACTGCTTTCGGAGGCTATTATGTTACTCAAAAATGTGAAGGTTCTTCGCCCTAAAACGACTAAAATTCAGAAAAGAAACGGCATTGGATATGTGTATCAGGTTATTGGAAAATCTTATAAAAAAGATAAAAAATATACGGTGGAAAATAGAAAACTGATTGGTAAAATGATCGATGAGGAATGGATGGTTCCTAATGAATATTTTGAACAGTATTATCCGGATGTCTGTGTAGAACAGGAAACACCTGAGTTCTCGGATACATTGCGTATTGGTTGTTTTCTTATTGTTCAAAAACTGTTTAGAGATTTACAGATTGAGGATGTGCTGTTATCTATATTTGGTGATTTGGGATTGTTTATTGAAGATATTGTTTCTTATATGATTACGAATGAGAGCTGTACATTCCAGTATTATTCTAATTTTATGAGAAACCATCCTGTAATGGATAAGAATATACGTGATGATACTCAAATTAGTA
>NZ_QSPK01000125.1 GCF_003436425.1 Eubacterium sp. TM05-53 | reverse complement strand
AATAAAAAACTCAACAAATAAGTGGCCTAAGTTGGAAAGAATTTTACGACATTTAATCTAAAATGAAGGCACGTTCACAAAATAATACTTTATTTAAAGATATGTCTATGGCCAAAATTGTTTACTGTTAGAAATTATTAAATTCCAGTTTATAGAAGTAAATAAATAACGAGATAAATTTGAGGTTGTAAAGGAGACTGACTATGAAAGATAAAAGCATTTTAATCAGTGTGGGAATTATTATTTATATTGTTATGTCTGGAATTGATAGATTTGTTTATCATATACCTAATATTATTTATATTCCGATAGCAATTCTCGGTATTGCTTTAATTATAATTGGCTTCTTTAAGGATAAATCTAAATAACAAAATTCCAGTTTGTATGGATATATAGCATAATCAAAATATCGAAGAAATGAATAAATTTATAACAAAAATATAAAGAGAGGAGAACATCGAGTGCAAGAATTAGAAAAAGGTGTTTTATTGAATCAAATCGAAACGCTATTAGAACAAGCTAGGTATAAAGTATCAACAACAGTTAATAATGCATTGTTAATCACTTACATGGAAATAGGCAACTTAATTGTTGAAGATATCAACAACCACTCTAGTATTTCTGACTACGAAGCGAAATCATTACGCAAATTATCTAAAGATTTAACCCAAAAATTTGGAAAAGGATTTTCTCGATCAAACATCAACAATATGATAAACTTTTACAAAGCTTACAACGATGTCCAGACACTGTCTGGACACTTAGGATGATCTCATTATTGTGAATTACTTTCAATTTCTGACATAGATAAACGTCATTTTCATGAAGTTGAATGTTCAAAGTCAAGATGGAGTGTAAGAGAATTGAGACGTCAAATAGAATCATCTCTATTTTAAAGACTGCTTCTATCAAACGGTGATACAAACAAATAAAAAGTACTAGAACTCGCTTTAAAAGGTAATGAAATATCTAAACCTGAAGATTTCGTAAAAGATCCATATGTATTTGAATTTTTAGGATTGCCAGAGAATAAACCTATGATGGAACCTGATTTAGAAGAAGCTTTGGTTAGACAAATCGAAAACTTCTTATTAGAATTAGGCAAAGGGTTTATGTTTGTCAGTACACAACAACGAATAACTTTTGGCAATGTTCATTATTATGTTGATATGGTTTTCTATAATAAAATTCTAAAATCTTATGTTTTAATTGAACTAAAAACAATTAAACTTATGCCTGAAGCTGTTGGTCAATTAAATATGTATTTGAACTACTATGCTGCAGAGGTTAATGATGAAGGAGATAATCCTCCAATTGGATTAATACTATGTACTGATAAAGGTAACGTCGATATGCAATATGCACTAGGTGGATTAAGCAATAATATTTTTGCATCAAAATATATTACTTATATGCCAAATAAAGAAGAACTCATTTCACAAGTTGAAACAGTTCTTGCAAGAGATAGTAATTAAGCTTAACTAATTATGGTTAAGCTTTTCTTTTACACAAAATAAAAAGACCACCCAAATAAATGAGTGATCTTGATAATCTCTTGACGATAAATTGATTAACGTTTAGAGAATTGTGGAGCACGACGAGCTGCTTTAAGACCGTATTTTTTACGTTCTTTAGCACGAGGGTCACGAGTAACGAATCCTGCAGCTTTTAATACTGGACGGTAGTCTTCACTAGCTTCCATTAAAGCACGAGTAATTCCGTGACGCATAGCACCAGATTGACCAGTGTATCCTCCACCTTGTACGTTGATAATCACATCAAATTGATCAACTGTGTTAGTGATTTCTAATGGTGATTTAACAACCATACGTAAAGTTTCCAATGGAAGGTATTCTTCCAAAGTTTTTCCGTTGACTACGATATTACCTGTACCTGGACGTAAAAAGACACGAGCAACAGATTTTTTACGACGTCCAACGCCATGATATTGAACAGTGTTAGATTTTTTCATATTCTATTCCTCCTTATCCTCTTACCTTCAATTCAACAGGTTTTTGAGCAGCATGTGGGTGTTCGCTACCAGCGTATACGAATACGTGTCCACGTTGTACATCACCTAATTTAGTGTGAGGTAACATACCTTTGATTGCTCTTTCAACCCATTCAACAGGGTATTTCTCTTTCATTTCTTTAGCTGTACGCACACGCATACCTCCAAAGTATCCAGAGTGGTTGTAATACTTTTCAGTATTCAACTTGTTTCCAGTCATTTCGACCTTGTCGGCATTGATCACAATTACATAATCACCACAGTCAACATTTGGTGTGTATGTAGGTTTGTGTTTTCCTTTTAATACATGAGCACAAGTTGAAGCCAAACGTCCTAAAGTTTGTCCGTTTCCATCAACTACATACCATGTACGTGTTACATCGGCAGGTTTTGCCATAGTAGTTTGACGCATATCTAATTTCCTCCTTGATTTGAGCGTTTACCGGGGCTCAAAAGGCCAGAGTTTAGCCATCTAATATGATATGCAATATCCCTATAAAAGTCAATGAAAAAAGCAAAAAGTTTAGCTTTATTTTTGCTAAACTTTAATCTTGTTTT
This sequence comes from Eubacterium sp. TM05-53, assembly GCF_003436425.1. Lineage (GTDB taxonomy): Bacteria > Bacillota_I > Bacilli_A > Erysipelotrichales > Erysipelotrichaceae > Holdemanella. The sequence goes on along the minus strand of NZ_QSPK01000125.1, from coordinate 72 downwards.
CTTTTATTTTTTTATGTGAGTACCCATCTAACGACCCTATGCACTAAATAGACATCAATGTTGTCAATATAA
>NZ_QSPK01000124.1 GCF_003436425.1 Eubacterium sp. TM05-53 | reverse complement strand
TGACAGCACAACGGGATGTTTATTTGTATAGATGTATAAATATTGCGGGAAGTTGACGCTTTTTTTATAGATGTATGAATATTGAGATTGTTTTTATGTTGAAATGTTATAACAATAGTTTTATAATAAAATTAAATGATATAACATTAAAAAAAGGAGGCAATTATGGAAATTAAAGATCCTAAAGTAGTTCATGATTATTTAAATGGTGTAATTGAAGGTGAAGATGTAAAAAAGAGTACTAAATTGTATTCAGATGCTAAGAAATTCTATAAGGATGTAGATTTAAGTGTTTCAGATGATCAAGTTATGTATGAAGTATATTCCTATGAACATGATGGATTGTGTTATGGGTTGACGGTGATGCAGCCAGTATGTGTGAATGGAGAATGTAATGTAACGCGTGGCCATTTCCATGAAGATTTAGATTGTGATGAAATTTATTGTGGTATGGGTGGAGAAGGTCTTCTTTTATTGATGGATGAAGACTATCATTGTCATGCAGAAAAAGTATATTGTGGTAGTGTACACTATATTGATGGTCATTTGGCACATCGACTTGTGAATACGGGAAATAGTGAGTTGAAAGTACAATGTATGTGGCCAAGCAATGCGGGTCATGATTATAAGCGTGTAGAAGAGCATCCTTTTACTGTAAGAGTGTTTAAGGAAAATGGTGAATTGAAAGTGGAGGAAGAATGAGTTATCTAAATTTTAAATCGGAATATGATTGTTTTCCTAAAACGACAATAAAGAATCATAAAGCGTTTCATGGATATGATGCAATCTATCAGGAATTAAAGAGTAAAATGAATAATAACAGTGTTGTAGTCTTTGATTATTATCCAGGCGTAGATGAGGATGAAGTATATGAATTCATCAAACGATTCAATTTTTCTTTGGAAATCAATATGCATGATATTTTTAAAGATGGTAAAACTATGACCGAACAAATGAAATATAATCTAACGGATGATCGTGTATTTGGTAAGATGTATTATGGCAATCTTGTGGATTTTATGGATGAAGATAAGCTAGAAGAAGCTAAAGACAAAATCAACGAACATATAGGCTCTATCATTGTATATGGAGTTGGTGCTGGTTTAGTCAGTCAAGGCGATGTGTATGTCTACTTTGACATGGCTAGATGGGAAATTCAACTTCGTTATCGTAAAGGGATGGCTAACTATAATGCGACAAACTTTAATGAAGATATCTTAAAGAAATATAAGCGTGGCTATTTTATTGAATGGCGTATTGCCGATAAGCATAAGGAAAAATATCTTGAGTGTTTTGATTATGTGGTGGATACAAATAAATCAAACGATCCAAAGATGATTTCGAGTGATACATTTGTCGATAGTTTAAAACAATTGGCACAAAAACCATTTCGTACTGTACCATACTTTGATCCAGGCGTATGGGGTGGTCAATGGATGAAGGAAGTTTGTAACTTAGATAAGGATCAGTCCAATTATGCATGGAGTTTTGATGGTGTACCAGAAGAAAACAGTATTCTATTTGACTATGATGGAGTTACATTTGAGTTACCAGCTATGGATTTAGTGTTGTATCAACCAAAAGAATTATTGGGAGAACAAGTCTATTCTCGCTTTGGGGCAGAATTTCCGATTCGCTTTGACTTTCTAGATACGATGGAAGGACAAAATCTTTCTTTACAAGTACATCCATTAACGGAATATATTAAAAAGAATTTTGGCATGAGCTATACACAAGATGAGAGTTACTATATTTTAGATGCCAAAGAAGATGCACATGTGTATTTAGGTCTAAAAGAAGGCATTCAACCCAATGAAATGATCTCTGATTTAGAGTCTGCACAACGTGGTGAAATCGTATTTGATGCAGATAAATATATTAATAAATTTCCGGCAAAAAAACATGATCACTTCTTGATTCCTGCAGGAACTTGTCATTGTTCTGGAAAGAATGCGATGGTTCTAGAAATTAGTGCAACACCATATATCTTTACTTTTAAATTGTGGGACTGGCAAAGACTTGGCTTAGATGGACTTCCTCGACCTATTAATATTGAACATGGAAAACATGTCATTCAATGGGATCGTACAACGGATTGGGTCAAAGAGCACTTAGTGAATGCGACTTATGAAGTAAAAGAAGAGGGAAATGATTGTAAGATTGAACATACGGGTCTTCATGAACTAGAATTCATTGAAACAAGAAGATATACAATCACGAATAGTTCATTTCATAAAACACATGGTACAGTGAATATGTTGAATTTAATTGATGGAAAGAGTGCAGTAATTGAAGGTGACTTTGAACCTTTCATTGTGCATTATGCAGAAACTTTCATTATTCCTGCAAGTATTAAGGAATATACAATCAAGCCTTATGGTTGTGATGAAGTGAAAGTATTAAAGGCATATGTAAGAAGTTAAAAAATGACAACCTAGATGGTTGTCATTTTGTGTTTTCGCTTCTGTGCATACATTCTTTGGCCGGTGATTTGCAGGATGTTAAGTAGAGAAGTCTCTTCAGATTTATTAGTATAAAAAGTTCCAATAAACGAGCTATATCATTTTCACAAATTCACATATATATTGATCACTCACACCATGTCCAAAATGATCATTTACATATTTTAAGTGATTTAAGTCACGATAACACAAAGTTTCGGATATTTTATAATCTAAAATTTTTTGTGAGTACCCATCTGATAACCCCATTCAATAAGTGGACATAAATAATGTCAAT
>NZ_QSPK01000123.1 GCF_003436425.1 Eubacterium sp. TM05-53 | reverse complement strand
TCGTATAAATGATAAAAACCAGAATTATAACAATGTCACCAAATTGCTAGTTAAGCCTATATAAAACTAGATAGGGATAAAGCAACCTTTAAAAGTCATAGGGATTTTAGCTATATAACATATCACACATTAAAAAATCAATTAAATGTTAAATGTCAATCATAAAATAATGTAAAGTTATACTATAAACTAAATTCCTTTATCCAATCACCGAAAGATAACAATTGATATCCCTGAAAAACTAAAGTACCTTCCATGCCAACGTCTACAACATTATATTCAAATACACTAACTTCAAATGTTTTCATTCCCTCTTCAGTCATAAAAATCAATTCATAAAAAGCCACTGGACTTGGCACTTTTCCAGGAATAGCAAAATACTCACCCTCTTTTTTTTCAATTAATTTTGCAGATATCGATTCTTTTCTAAATTTATTTCTTGTATATCTTAGCATATTCATTCCTCAAAATATGTATAAATTAGTTAATTAAGCAAAGTAATCTACACATACTTTTTCCTTTCTGGTTTAAAATTTATCGAATTTTTATTAATCCACTATCAATAGCTCATATGTATTTGTAAAAGTAAATAATTGATAATGTACCTTTACAGTTATTGGTTGAACCTCATTAACAATATCCTGATCATATATATTCATGAGTTACCTTGTTATCATCTATATTTTCAGTATGATAAAACTCAATAAGTGTTTCCTCTAACTTTGTTCCAACCTTGATATTTGCTGGTTCGTTGAATGAATGGAAGATTATATTACTTTCCACGTGTTTTCTATAGATTGCAGTCGATAGGATCAAGGTCAGTAAAACACACCCAATAATCATTACTTTCTTTTTCATAGGCTTATCCTCACAAAAGCGTTATAAGAATATATAGAACAATTAGAATTAAAAGACCCATTCCAATCTTTTTCTTATCATTCTTGGCATAAACTAAGTTATATACTTCAAAGGTCCAGAATCCAAATTGAAATGTATACTTCGTAAAATAGTAGATCAAGAAACATACAATCAATGCCCCTATACAAATCATCCCTTTAGAATATTCCACCATAGATTTATGTCCTTGATTCAATGCCTCATTATCCCTATTCAATTTATCAATGATTTCCCTCTGTTTATCATTCATGAGCATTACCATACTTTCTTTTTAACCATGGATAGATAATCAATATACAAACACTTATAATACCTGCAAGTACATATTGTTCGATTGGTTGTTTATGAAATCCTAACAATCTTCTTAGTAGTTGAACCAATAACCATTCACTACCCACTTCACCCAACTACTAGATTTCTTTTCCATAGCATCAGTTTTTATATCTCTACAGATTCTTTTAAATTCAAATAAACTTCAGCTCTTGTTGCTTCTGGATAAGGTAGTACAAATAGAATACCAATTCCACAACAAATCAAGCCTAGAATAATCCATCCTAGAAAAGATAAATCTAAGACAAATAAATCCATCTTTTGTCCTGTAGTCATTTGTTTAGATAAAGAGAAAGCTTGCGGAGCAGAAAGATTTGGATTTTCCGCCAATAGATATGGAATCATAGAATATTCATAAGCCTTAACAAATCCAGGAATTATGAATAGTAACAACCATAGTAGGGTTTTTAAATCCATTAAAAACATGATTTTTACAACATTTAAATAATTACCCTTGAACCCTTTAAAGATTTCACCAAGTTCAGGATTCTCATCATGATTCTTAATAAAATATCCATTTTTTCCAACTACGATGACATTACCAATAAAGATTGTATAGAGTATTCCAAGAATACTCGCTATAGAAATGAATGAATAAAATATAAGTTCAAAATTAGATGAATAAAATATAGGCTGAGCATCATAAGAATGGTTGTTTGATGCAAAGTCTTGTACTCTTTCAATAATGGTTGTTTTTTCACCTGTCAATGTTGATGCGATCAACGTAACCACAAACATTTTCCAATAGTTGCGTTTCATGATTATTTTGGCTTGTTCTTTAACTTGTTGCCTGTTCCACATATTATTTCACCTTACTTTCTTTATACTTAATGTCGATTTCTTCAATTTTTTTGTTACACCCTATGCCTCGAATGCAACAATTTTAAGATTGCAATCTTTTTTCCAATTCTTTCAATATAGCATTTGCTTCTTTGACATCATTTAAATACTTATCACTATTAAATAACACTTTTTCCTTGGAAACATATATTGGTAATACACTATTATCTTTTAAAACAACTTTAATACCAACATACATCATTGGTTCTACTGCACCAGCCATAAATGTAGCTCCACCTAATATAGTATGTGTAAATGGTTTTGTTTTACCTTTAAAATTAGCATCTTCGTTTTGAATAGAACACTTTTGAATCTCATCATATAAACAGCTTGCACCACCCATTATTTCTAATCTATTTTCTTCATCGTGAAATTTTACACACATCCTTAATCACCCCTTCTATTTTCTTTGCGATCTTACGATCTTGTATGTACTGATCTGTATTGCCCATTGTCTTTTCTTTTGACACATAAATAGCTAATACAGTTTCATTCTTTAAAACAATCTTTACTCCAACATACAAATATGGATTCTGAAATAAGCCAGATGGTAATGGTCCACCTGGAAGTACAGCTGTAAATGGAATTCCTTTTCCCTTATATTTTGCCTTTTCATTTAAAACAGATACTCTTGTCACATCATCATAAGAGTATTTTCCTTGTGTTCCATTAAGAATCTCAAATTGTTTACAAGAATCATCAAATTTAACATAATCATTTAAATCCATAATTTTTTCCGCCTCACTATTTTGTAATTCATAAACATGTTATTATGCTTCTTCCATATACTTTGCCTTAAACGCAATACAACTTCTCTCTTTTCCAAACATTCCTTTGGATTCCACACG
>NZ_QSPK01000122.1 GCF_003436425.1 Eubacterium sp. TM05-53 | reverse complement strand
ATATGCCATGGCTAGAGGACTTGAAATTTCCTAGGGGTTATCAGATGGGTACTCACAATATATATTTAAAATATACATTTCACATATTTTCTTGGAGTTAGTATAATATTTTTAGTCTGAATAGGCAAGCCATCAAAACAGATACAAAAAGTGTGTTAAAGGAAGACCTCTTGTATCTGTTTGCCGAAAGGATTAGAAAAGAAGTGAGAATCATGCCAACAATTTTTCCTAGGGAAGAAAAGGCAGAGGCTTTGTTTGATAAAATTGTCAAGGATCCTAGAGCCTGTAAACGATTAATGGATGCCTTTTATGAAGGTGTTGCCTGTGATGAGGATTCAAGCGTAGAAGAAGAAAGGGTACTTGTGGATAAACAAGTATTTACCAATGCACTATTTACTGCATATAAAAATAAAGATCTGTCGGCATTTTTAATGGCTGTATGCGGCAACAGTATGTTTGATTTATTAAGAAATGCATTTTTGATTCCATTGCGATTTAACGATAAGGGAAAAGAGAATCCGATTCTTTTAAGTGATGAGGATGGAAATATTATAGAAAGTGATATTCATATTTCTGAATCAAAGAGGCATATGTTTACAAAGCTTGTAGAAAAAAATCGATACTTAGCGTATGGCTTTTTAGAACAGCATAGTTTTAAAGAGGACATGTCCATTCAAACTATTCAAAATGAATCGCATTTAGGTATCTTGGTTGTCCAAGAAATGCCTGAAGAGCTTCATGAAAAGTTAAGTGATGCACAAATTTATTCTGGCTTATGGGATTCTATGATGAAGCTTGAAGATTTGTTGTATAATGCATTCTTCTATTGTGGTGATTTTAAAGGAAAGTATTGTGTTGGTGTATTCTTGCCATTTACACATTTCGAACATAATTTAGAAAAGAATATTGAAGTTTCAAATAGTATTTTATATGAATGTATACAAAAAATGCTGAACGATTAAGTTCAGCGTTTTTATGTACAATATCGAAATGAGGGATCGGTTAAGATACGGGCAAATATAAGTCCCATTGGAAGAGCTAAAACAATCAATAAAGATTGAATGAGCCAGTTAGCTCCAATATACATGGTGGATGTGAGTTCGAGATTATAGATAGCTCGATACATATATAGGCCTGGGACCATAATCACAATGGATGGTACGGTTATCGCAATTCTAGGATATCCTGTATTTCCTTTGATCATGGAGGCAAGTAGTCCGGCTGCTAATGCGCCAATAAAGGCTGCGGCTGCAGCAGGTAAAGATAAATCGACAAGTGTTAGTCGTAATGTGTTTGCGATGGCTCCAATGCATCCGGCACTGGCGGCTATTTTTTTTGAACTATTAAACATAATGGAGAATCCAAAGACACCTCCAAAACTGGTTAATAGTCTTAAAAGTAACTTAGTTGATGTTGGAATGTGTAATTTTACAAAATCAACGGGTTGAAGATGTAAGACTAAAGCACAGATCCATGCAGTAAGTGTGGCAGCTAAAATAATAATGGCATAGGCAAGTCTTTCTAGACCGGATCGTAAATCTAATTTAGCTAAGTCAATACCGCTTGTGATGAAGGGAAAGCCTGGAATAATGAAAAGCATAGAGCAGATGTATCCAGCTTCGTGTTGTGTGGATATGCCAAAATAGGTTTCTAAAAAATTAAATAATAAGGCATATACAAGACAGGCCAAAGAAACACTGGCAGCGACATTTAAGAATAGGGTGTAGTTATGTTTAATCAGTTTCATTCGAAGTGTATTGCCAAGTCCTGCACCCACAAAGGCACAAAGCATTTCAATGGGGCCTCCACCAAGTAGAAAGGTAAAACAGCTACAGGCAAGAGCAGCTGCAAGTCCTAGAATAATAGGAGAATAGCTAGAGTGAATATTTTCAATTAGATCAAGTTGATCGTGTATTTCGTTGCATGTGCATGTTTTACATTCGTCTTTAAAGTGATAGACAAAGTCTTCCATACGAGCAAGCTTGGATGTATTGACACTTGTATTATGTAAGGACAAGGATTGGGCGTGTGACTTAATTCCATCAATGCATGTGTAGGAAATATTTGTAAGTCCAATGTCGGCAATACATGTGATATTTAATTCACTAGCAATGGTGTTCATAGAACTTCTGACTCGCCATGCACCTGTACCACAGGCTAGAAGCATCAATCCAATTCTTCCTATAACGGAGGATTTTTCTGTAAGACTTGCATTTTCAATCTTAACTTTTGAATCTTTGTTTGTATATTCGTGCCACGGAATTTCCATATGGTTTTTCATAAGATCATCTCCTATATCATTTATATATAATACACATAGTATAAATATATATTCGATATTTAATTCCATGAATAGTATAGTCAAGAAAAAAAAGAAGTCAATTTCTTAATCGACTTCTTTATGAATCCACGTCATTAATACTTTAACAATATATGCTTTTTGTTTGGGGCCTAGTGGCTGATTGGGTTTGATCTTATGCCATTTATATAAACATTGTCTGCAACAACAGCCAGTAGCATGTTGGGCAATGAATACAGGGTGTCCTTTGAAAGGCGTTTGTTTACCGTCGTTGGGTATATAGGCTGGAGCTAATCTTTTTTCAACAAAATCTATGGCATGTTTTTCAATGGTGTCCATTCCTTTGGCTTGTATATACTCTTTATCTTTTTGTTTCAAATGAAAACTACTCCTAAATTTGGAGTGGGATAAGCGATTAAAAAGTTGTTCAAACCATTCGGATTCTGTCATAGTTTCTCCTTATATATATAATAAAAAAAACCAGCTAAGCTGGTTTCATAATCAAGTGGCGCCTGAAACAAGACTCGAACTTGTGACCTGCCGGTTAACAGCCGGATGCTCTACCGACTGAGCTATTCAGGCATTTGCTTTTCACTTGATTGCCTAAATATAATACCAAAAGAATTAGAGCTATGCAAGCACTTTTTTAATTTTTTTAGACAAATTTTTAGGCTTAACTAGCAATTTGGTGACATGTTGATATATTCGACATTAATAGTGTCTA
>NZ_QSPK01000121.1 GCF_003436425.1 Eubacterium sp. TM05-53 | reverse complement strand
GATTTGGATCCATCAACAAGGCTAATCTTCTTTTATTATCTTTTCATGAATAATTCAGGGTAAAGATATATAATACATGTTAATTGTATATAAATAGTGTAATTTGCGTATATATAGTAAACAATAACGTTTACGTTATAACTTTCTTTTCCGAGTTCGAATAAAGAATAAATGCTAGAAGTGCTTTATATAAAGCATATTCTAGCTTTTTTAATACCTTGAGGTACGCAAAAGGTACGAAAAGGTACTCATTTTCTTATTTCTCTTTTTCAAAAATATGCCAGCTGATCCATGATAAAATAGAATTATCTTAAGAAGGAGTATCGCTTATGATGATGTATTTTGAATTTAATGCAGATAAATTGAAACAGAATAATTTAACTAAAGAACAATGCTTTCGTGTAGTTGATAAAGTAATGGATGAGTATGGTGCACATACAAATCAACCAGGAACATATGTAGCATCTGATGAATGTGGATTTAATGCATTTAGCATATTGAAATGTAATCTACCAAAAACAAAATGGTTTCTTAAAGTAATTGAGAAATGGTTCTGGTTTGATGATGAAGATGATATTGATTGGAATGATAAAGGTGCTGACTGCATTCATTCTATTCAAAAGTATGGAGTGTAATTGATCATACGATATAAATAAAAACCTGCAAATGAAGATAACAAGATGGTTGCCATTTTCACTTGCAGGTGTTATATTACACCAATTATTCGTTATGTGAAACGACATGACCTCTAGGGACGCACCGAATTAGCCGTCATATGCACAATATGAACACCTTCTTTACAATTATATAGATATTTTATCATTTTAAACATACAAAATACTACTCCGTTTTACCCCTCGCGAACCTGGTTCCACCTTCGCAAATTTTATTTATGAGCGTTCGTTCGGCTTGTAACATCATATCTAACCCTTTTTAAAATGAGTAAAAGAAAAGCACTAGCAAGTTGCTAATGCTTATCGAAGTTCAGGTAAGCCTCAAATATTAATAGCTTTTCTGAATCGATTCCATAGTAGTGGATACTTGTTAATACCACTCCATTCTCGTTTAGATCGACCTTGTTTGATTGTAATAGACCGTGTTGTGCCATCACAAATATCTAAATCATTGTAGGTTTCATCCTATTCATTGATATAAAATATATAGACATTATGAATGAACTTTTTGTATTCTTTTTTGGTTAGAGCAATACTTGTTTCACATTTTAGACTTTCAATTGAATCAAAATAGGTGACAACATAATGATTGTTTTTTTTAACAACTATTGTTTATGATACATACAACGTTTATCTGTTTTTATATATGTAATAAAGCTCCTTATATCTTCTTTGAATTAAGTACACTTCCTCTAGATCAGCTAGATAAAATTTTTGAAATCCATACGAAAATATGTTTTGGCTATTTTGAAAAATAAATTCAATATCTTCTTGGTATTCTTTATTACTTAAATAATTAGACTCTTTCAACTTGATGGCTAATGAATTCGATATTTTCTTTAAAAAATTTGAAATTTTACTATCTTGCTTTGAGGCAAATTCATTTCCATTAAGAAATCTCTGATATGTGTCAAAATAGTTGACTCCAAATCATTTTCAAGATAAGAATCTTCATTTTTGAATCCCAAAAACTCTGCAACAATTGGACTTTTTAATAATTCAAACTGATTCTTTTGATTTTCTGAATTCTTCAGAAGCATTTCGTTAACAACATCATTTTTCTTTGGAGATTGCATTAATCGATAGAAATATTGTGTACTAATATTTCTGTCTAATGTTCGAGAACTCCATCCCTCATTTGAGGCTTCATTCATATACCATAATCTTGCGTTTTCATCAGGAACACGTAATAAACTTCTAAAATGCGTCCAAGTTAAATTGTGAACGCATGCGTTCACAATTCGTTGGTGTTGCTTCATTTATTGCTGGTGGTAATGTATCTTTGGTTTTTACTATTTGGCTTATTTGGAACAGTCATCTTAAGCTGCCCGTTTAATATTAATGGTTTTAAATACTTTCTTGTAAAATAAGTAAGATTTTTATATCCCACGAATGAGCATATTTCTTGCTTGCTTTTTTCTGTTACACAGAATTCTAGAATTGATTGTGTAATATCCTTTGGGATAACTTGGTCACTAACTTGGTCACTAACTTGGTCACTAACTTGGTCACTAACTAAGTCGTTCAAATTTGGGGCATAGTTTAAATTTTGCAAAGTAACTTTAAAATCCATTGCAGTTGATGAAAATTTAGGCTTAAATTCAGCTTTATATCCTGGAAGCATTTCTGTTTCGCTAATAATCTTTTTTAAACCACTTCCGCGTCTTTCCATATACTTCATGCGATGAAATAAATCAGCAATTACGGGATTTCTTCGCATAGAACGTATATTATAAACATCGTATTCTTGAATTGTTCCACCTCCAAACATACCGCCTGGAGAAGCAATTTCTAAACGATCATCAAACATATCAATATGAATTTCACTGCCAAGCACTATATAATCACGGTGAATTAGCGCATTGACAATAGCCTCTGTTATAGCTCGTTCAGCGTAATCAGGTTTATCTACTCTGTATTGTGCTTCTTTAGCAAATCTGACTTTGGAATTGTTTTTAATAAAGTCAGAAGCGCTCTTTAATAGATAGATTAAATTTCCTTCATATTCTTTATCATCGAGTGCATCATCAAAAATAGAACCTTTTTCTAAACCGTTCCATCTAGTGCAAAATATGCGGGAATTGTACACTATATGTTGATCAGCCATGAGTTTTCCAGCATTTGTTAAAAAGCCGTTTTTATCAGCTAAACCAAAAGAAATATAATCGGATGGTTCAAAATGAAGACCAGTTCTTTCTAAGTAAGTTGCTTCTAGGAGCGTGAAACTATAGTCCTTCTTTAAAGCATCTGTTAATAAAGTGTCAAATGATTGATTGGTTCCTTTTAGAATTAATTCGTTGACAATGTAATCTGGAGCAATTACGCTTTCATTTCCAACACGAACATAAGCTTCCATAACACCATCTGCTTTGTAATAATAAGGCGTAGAACGACCAGATGAAATTTCTATAGCTAACAGATTTTTATTAGGCTTAACTAGCAATTTGGTGACATTGTTATAATTCTGGTTTTTATCATTTATACG
>NZ_QSPK01000120.1:2702-3263 GCF_003436425.1 Eubacterium sp. TM05-53 | reverse complement strand
AGGTGAAAAAGATTGATTAACAACAGTTTGAAAGCATCATTTTCGATCATAAGATCATCCCCTCTCTGATTTCAATGACATAATATCAAAAGAAATCAGAATCAGAGTTGTGCCTCTGTTGGTGACAGTACACAGAGTTCACAATAGCTTCTAGTAGATCCAAATAGAATATCATGACGCTTTAAAGATTCTATTTTTAAGTCATCCTGTTTGAAATTTCTCCAGTCTGGGAACAATGAATCCCAAAATTCGATTACACGAGCTTTAACCTTACGAATTGTTTGTAGTGCAACTTCAAAAGAAGTGATCAAATCGTCATTCTCATCAAGTGTAACAATATAGTAAATGAAAAGATAAGTGAACTGAGTATAAGGGACAAAATTAGTTGGAAGCAAGGCATGAGTGGATTTACATTGAGTACACTGGATACGCTGAACATGAATTTGAATCTTACACTCACCACTGGAAAGATCATCAATGATCACAAATCTTGTGTAGTGTCCATATAATATAAAAAGGCCAACGACACCACAAACAGGACAATGTAAAGACAGCAAATCG
>NZ_QSPK01000120.1:0-2692 GCF_003436425.1 Eubacterium sp. TM05-53 | reverse complement strand
TCGATCGCATTAACAAAAGCTTGATAATCATCTTTATTCAAAATCAGGTTGAAGTCGTTGGTAATTTTCAGTATCATATAATTGTCTAAGAGGACGGGTAGAAATCACAACTTTGATCGGTGCTGGATTTCTACCTTTTTTTACGTCCAATCCCTTCTAAAAATACTGTAACAAAAAGATAGGGAAAGTAAACCCTAAAAGTGTTTAAAGGTCATCTCTATCTCAGAGTCAAAATCCCTATGACTTTTAAAGGTTGATTTATCCCTATCTATTTTTATATATTCTTTATATCATCTTACCTGCTAAATGAAAGGGCTTAAAGCCATTTTTTTTCGTTTTAAAAAAAATTGTGTTAAAATAATGTTTAAGCAGATCAGGGGATGTAATTTATGACAATTGATGAATTAGTTAATAAATACTATGAAAATCTAAATGATAGTGATTTATATATTTGGAATTATATTTCAAAAAATAAATCTAAAACATGTAATTATACAATTGAAGAATTGGCTAAATGTTGTAATGTTTCTAAAACAAGCATTATTCGTTTCGCAAAAAAATTATCCTTATCAGGTTTCAGTGAATTAAAAGTGTATTTAAAACTCGAAAAGGATAAGCCTGCTTTTGAAACAAAAGAAGAAGATTACTTGAATCAATTATGTTTAAATTATTCAGAATCAGCACAATCTTTGAGAAATGCAAATATGGATAGTGCTTTTGAATATATTTATAATGCTAAAAGAGTTTTTATATTTGGATCAGGATCTATACAGTTAAATGCGGCAAAAGAAATTTATCGACTATTCTTTAAAGGTGGAGAATACTTTCATTATTTTGATAGTAAATACGATATTGAAGATGCCATGTATAATTTAACAGAGAGTGATGTAATGATGATTATTTCTTTGAATGGAGAATCGGATACAGTTATTGATTTAGCTAAGAAGTTGAAGCTAAAAAATATACCAACAATTTCTGTGACACAATCTAAAAATAATACGTTAGCAACATTAAGTACAGAATCTTTGTATTTTTCATCCCATTCATATCGATTGCCAGGAAATGGACGCACAGTAGGATTACTTAGTTCATTGTTTATATTTACCGAAATATTTTATATAAAATATCAAATTTATAAGAATAAAAAAATGGAGAGTGAGAAATAGTCACTCTTCATTTTTAATCTAATTGGATTAAATCATCTCCAACTTCAATGTTATCTTCAGTATGAATATCTTTAAATGGATGCGAATCATGATTTAATACAACCAATGGTGTATACAATTCTAGGTTATTTTCTTTCATCACATTCAAGTCAACTTTCATGATTGGTTGTCCTTTTTTGATTTCATCATTTGCCTTTACTAATGGTGTAAATCCTTTTCCATTTAAATTGACAGTTTCTAGACCGATATGAATTAATAATTCAGTTCCATCTGCAAGGTTTAAACCTACTGCATGGAATGTAGTTGCAACCATCGCTACTTTTGCATCACAAGGAGCATAAATTGTATCTCCTGTAACTAAGATTGCCACACCATCACCCATCATTTTTTCTGAGAAAATTGGATCTGGAACATCAGTGATAGGAATAAATTTACCTTTCGCATAAGCCACTAATTTTTTATTATCATTCTTTTTCTTGAAAAAATTAAACATTGTTATATCCTCCTTGAAACATTGTTTTATTCTGTTAACGCTATCATTATAGAAAAAAATTAACAGGAATACAATGGAACTATGGTAACAATAAATGTTTACCTAATAAATGTATAAATTTCAAAAAGTGGAAAAAAATCCATACAAATTAAAGATTGATTAGGTTCCATTCATTTAGAAAGTGAATAATACCATCTTCGTCGTTTGATTTGGTTGTGTATTTTGCCAAGGCTTTTGTTGTAGAGTCTGCATTTTCCATCGCAACACTATTAGGGATAGTTTCTAATAAAGCATGATCATTAGCACTGTCGCCAAAGGCAACCGTATTTTCAAGTGGAATATTAAGCATATTTGCCAGATGCTTAGCTGCAACACCTTTACTAACACTAGCATGGTTTACTTCGATACAACCTGTTGTCAGACGAAAACCATTATATGTATGATTATGCGCTAATATGTACTCTTCAAATTTATTCACATTTCTAGTAGCACCGCGAAAACATAGTTTATTAACAGGAGCATTAATTGTAGTAATTACATCGGCCACTCTTGTAGAGTGTGTTGACATATATCTAAATTGCCGCAGGACAGGATTTTTAAAACGTAGCCATTCTGGCCAAAAAAATTTTGTAAGAATTCTTTTAAACTGGACAAATGTACTACATTCCACAACATAAGAATCATTATATTCAACAATCGTATATAAAATATTTTTTTTAGCTAAGTCTGCTAATTCTTGCATTTCATTTAAATGGAGAGGAGAAAAATTTACAGAATCTAAAGTTTTACAATTTATGATACCTGCACCATTCGTATGAATGATATAACCGCCATATTTATCCAATTGCAATTGATTTACTAATGATTGTAACTCTGCAGGAATTCTTCCGCTACATAGAGCAATAACTACATTGTTCTGTTGCAAATGAATTAAATAATCTAATGTTTGTTTAGAAATTTGTTTTTGCGTGTTTAAGTGTGAATAAAACATAGAAAAAAGATAAAAAAAAGGCCGCACTAAAAAGAGGTGGTC
>NZ_QSPK01000012.1 GCF_003436425.1 Eubacterium sp. TM05-53 | reverse complement strand
TCGTTCCTCTATTTCCAAGACTTTTCTTGTATTTACTTCCTACTTTTCGACTCTACTCTAATATATTTATATATAAATTATAATATAAGGGACTGTATAAGTGTGTAAAAATTGCACAGACCCTTTAAAATACGTACTCTACGCTAATTTTTTTGATGTGGATTCCATGAGGAATACAGTGTATAAATTAAGAATCCAAAGTGCTGCGAATTTTTTCAACAGCTGTTTTAAAAGCTTCGTCTTTTTGAATTAATTTCTTAGCACGCTCATACGAACTAGAAATTGTCGTATGATCACGACCACCTAATTCTTGCCCAATAGATACATAGGATTTATGAAGCAAGTCTCTAGATAAGTAAACACAGATATGTCTTGCGTTCGCAATAAATTTTTGACGACATTTCCCCTCTAAATCCTTGTAAGATAAGCCATAAAAACGTGTTACAGCCTTCTTTATCTTTTTGATTGTTAATTCATCCGACTGCGATACAATAGGCTCTTTAACTAATACTTTACGCGTAAAATCCATATCGATTACATCTGGGTTAAATAGTGTCGCATTAAATATCAAGCGATTTAAAGTTCCCTCTAGATTTCTAACATCATTTGAATATTTACCAGCTAAATAATCAATAACATCTTCGCTCATATTCACACTTTCTTCACGACCCTCGATTTTCTTCTTTAAAATCGCTTTACTCGTTTCAAATTCAGGTTTAGAAATACTGATTGTAAGCCCAGAAACAAAGCGCGAAATCAAACGAGACTGCAATCCACTAATTTCACTAGGATGCATATCACTTGTGATAATAATCTGTGTATTCTTTTGAATCAATTGATTATAGACAGTAAAGAAGATTTCCTGACTGCTAGAATGCTGCTGCAAATTTTGAATATCATCAATCAAGAAATAATCACAGTCTAGAAGTTGTTCTTTGACTCTTTCTACGGTATTGCCATGAACATTTTTAGTTTTCATAGCCTCAATCAATAAGGAAACTAAATCCCCACTATACATGTAGATGACTTTACATTCAGGATGTTCCTTAGCTAAATAATTTCCCATCGCATGTAGTAAATGGGTTTTACCTAAGCCAGAATTACCATACAACATAAGTGGATTGAAAGGATGAGAAGTCGTTTGTGTACAACAAGCTAAACATGCGGCATAAGCCTCCGCATTCGAATTACCTTCGACAAAGTTTTCAAATGTATAAGAAGGATTGAATTTATTTTCTAATAAAACATTTGTTCTTTGTTTGACAACCTCTTCAGGCATCATCTTTTCCATTTCTCTTTGGTGGATAAACTGAATTGTTAATGTATCGCCCCAGACCTCACTTAAAGTGGATTCAAACAGTTCTTTTTCTTTCTGTTTCTTTAAAATACTAAAAGTAATCGTAGAACGATAGGCTACATAAGCTATATTATCCTCTATTTTAAATAGAGTGGTTTTTGAAATCCATGAATTGAAAGTATGACTATCAAAATAGTTGGATTCTTGTATTTTTTGTAAAGTTTCATTCCATATCGATGCATAAGACATGGTAGACATAGTAAAACCTCCTTGCAGTATTACTATTATACACGATTTTTACACTTATCCCCATTTATTCTTTGTGGATATAAAATATTCACATGTGGATAAATGTGTAAAAAAAATAAATAAAATCGGGATAACTCATATTATATTCATATTATACACATATAGAATTATTGATAAACAAAGGCTTTCCATGACTTTTCCCAAGTTATACAGAGAATAAATTTAGAATACTTTTATCCACTGTATAACTCGCATATTTATATACATTTTATATGTATATTCAACATTTAAATAAAATAGCATACATATCCATATATATAATATGTGGATAAGATTGGTGTAAAATTAATAAAATGATATAATGACTTACAGGAATATAAAGGGGAATGAAAATATATGTATATTTTTAAATCGAATATAAATCAAAAAGAATACGATTACTTTGTAGAAAATCATCCTAGTTGTAGTTTGCTTCAAAGCTACAAATGGGCAAATATAAAAAATAATTGGAAACCCATTTATACTGGGGTTTATGAAAAGGATACATTAGTAGCAGCTGGATTGGTATTGATTCGTCCATTGCCACTTTCTTTTTCTATGTTTTATTTGCCTAGAGGACCGATTTTAGATTATAAAAATAAAGAGTTATTAAATTTCTACTTTACAGAATTAAAGAAAATTGCCAAAAAAGAACATTGTTTATTTATTAAATTTGATCCAAGCATTTTAGTTTCAAGCTTCCACTTAGATGAAGAAAGACAAGAATTTAATTATAAGGAAGAGTTTGAAAATATTAAATCATGTAAAGCTATTCATTATGGATTTAATAAAGATTTTGATACAACCATTCAGCCAAGATACAATATGGTAGAGTATGCAGATGATTTTGGCATGGACAGTTTATCTAAAAAAGGGAAAAAGAACATTAAAGTTGCTCAGAAACAAAATTTAGATATTCAATTCGGACACAAAGAATTATTGGATGACTTTGATAAAGTCATGAAATGTACAGAGGAAAGAAAAGGAATTTCTTTACGAACAAAAGAATATTACGAATTACTTCTAGATACATATGCAGATGATGCTTTTATCACTTTAGCCTATTTCCATATCGATGATATGTTAAAAGAGACAAAAACAAGATATGAACAATGTTTGCATGATCTAGAGAGTTGTCCAGAAAACGCAAAGAAGAAACGTTTTACATTGGAAGAATTAAAAGACTCATTAGAGAAGAAAATCAGTAAATATGAAGAAGATGTGAAAACATATGGTGAAACAGTCTGTGTTTGTGGAACATTAACTGTAAAATATGGGCATACATCAGAAATTCTATATGCAGGTATGAATGAAGATTTCAAACGATTAATGGGACCATATTTAACTTGGTATAAAACAATGGAAAAATGTTTTGAAATAGGATGTAAAACAAGTAATATGGGGGGAATTGAAGGAACTCTAAAAGGAGGACTTGTAGATTTTAAAGAAATATATCACCCAAGAATCAATGAATACATTGGTGAATTTGATATTCCAGTAAATACACTATTGTATAATGTGGCATTTAAATTTTATAAGAAGATTAAGGAAAAAAACGCAAAACACAAATAATTTAAGGAAGATTTAAGTACGACTATCTATAGTATCCAAGTAAGGATGGAATATAGATATGTCGTATTTATTTTTTAATAAAGCTCCTCTTTTGCAAATGGGTGGTGAATAGAAACGTGAGCAATTTTGTTAGTACCACATCTAGCAAAAAAAACAAAGGGATTATCAGATAAAGACAATCCCTTATATCCAGTTAACAATCTTCATTTACTGTTAAAACGTTTTATAAGAAATCATGGATCTTATGATAGAGAGCACCTCCAAGACTGGCTGAACCTATTTTGGTTGATTATGAATGTGTCAAAGGTCAAGTATGATAAAGTATTAAAATTTATAGAAATGGCAGTTTTGTCGCCAAAAAAAATTGCGATATTGGGATTCAATGAGCTCTAAGCATAGTAAATAAGCGAATAATTACCACCCATTTGCAAAAGAGGAGCTTTTAATAATTTTAAACAAAAAGAATTTGATGGATTTGTAGAAAAACATGAATATTGTAATTTACTACAAAGCTATAACTGGGCAAAAGTAAAAAGCAATTGGGATCACATGTATACAGGTGTATATAAAGATAATGAATTGGTCGCAACAGGTTTAGTTTTGATAAAGAGATTTCCATTATCATTTTGTATGTACTATTTGCCTAGAGGTCCTATTATGGATTATAAGGATAAAGAGCTTGTTCAATATTATTTTGATCAATTGAAAAAGATTGCCAAAAAAGATCATTGTATCCTTATAAAATTTGGTCCAGCCATTCATGTAAATGATTATGATTCAAAATCATATAATATAAATAGATATAAGGAAACAGAAACATACTTAGATATATTTAAAAGTTGTAAAGCTATTCATAAAGGATATACGATGCATATTGCGGATACAGTGCAACCTAGATTTCAATCGAACGTATATTCATATGAAAATATAGAGGAAACTTTGCCAAAACATACAAAACGTTTAATAAAAGATGCAAATCGAAGAAATGTACAAATTATTCATGGACATTTGGAATTATTAGATGACTTTAGTCGCCTAGTTGAACTGACAGAATCAAGAAAAGGAGTGGCACTAAGAGATAAAGAATATTTCAAAACATTATTAGAAAATTATCCAGAGGGGGGAGTCATCTTCTTAGCTGTATGTAATGTATATAAATTAAATGAAGATGCAAAAACAAAAAAAGTGCAATTGGAAAAAGAAATTGCAGAAATACCAGAAAAAGCGAAAAAGAAATTGCATCGTTTAGAAGATCAATTACGAAGTGTAAATAAAGATATTCATGAATATAAAGAAATCTTTGATGAATTTGGTCAAAAAGACAAAGATATCGCAATTGCAGGAATACTTAGTATCCAATATGGAAATACTTGTGAAATGTTATATGCGGGAATGGATGAAAGATTTAAAAAATTCATGCCACAATATAAGGAATATGTTGAAAACTTTAAATGGGCATTTGATAGAGGATGTTTATGGAGTAATATGGGTGGTGTAGAAGGATCTTTAGATGATGGATTGACAAAATTTAAAGATAATTTTAATCCAACTATAAATGAAATGATAGGAGAATTTGATATACCGGTTTATCCATTTATGTATCGTTTAACTCAAAAAGCGTCTGAAATACTTAAAAGTAAGCATAAGTAATAATAATTTTATTGACATTCATTTTAATTTATGTTTATAATGTTTGAGCAATCTTATTTGAAAATTTAGAATGAAGAAAAAGACTGAGAGGTGTAATCAAGATGAAAAGAACATATCAGCCAAGTAAGAGAAAACACCAAAAAGTTCATGGCTTCCGTGCTCGTATGGCAACTGTTGGTGGACGTAACGTTCTTTCTAGAAGAAGAGCGAAAGGCAGAAAGGTTTTATCCGCATAGAAATCACCTGCTAGGTGATTTTTTTGTCTGGATAGGGAAATAACATGAAAAAAGAATTTCGTGTATTAAAAAACTATGAGTTTTCTTCCATCATCCAGAATCGACAATTTGTTAAGTCGTCGTCTTTTGTTTGTTATTTTCAAAAACGTAAACTAGACCATGCAAGAGTCGGAATCAGTGTTGGCAAAAAATTAGGCAATGCGGTCTGTCGTAATAAAGTAAAAAGACAGCTTCGCAGTATAGTAGATGATATTTTTACATTTGAAGAGGGATATGATCTTATTATTATAGTTCGACCTGCCTACGCAAATAAGTCGTTTGAAGAAAATAAAAACGAAATGAAAGAAAATCAAAATCGGATAAATAAAAGATTTTTGAAAAAGTAGAGGAATAAAAAATGAAACAATTTTTGCAGAAAAAAGCAAAATTGGTCTTTCTATGTATGTTGGTATTATTAACATGTACGGCTTGTGCAAATCCAAGAGGTAGAGATGGAAAAACATTAGCAGACCAAATTATTGCAAGTGAAGAAACTACAATTGATGCAAGTAAAATCAATTACAAAGACATTTCCGATAAGGAATTAAAGAAAGAAATTAAAAAGAATATTAAAGACGGACAATATACAATTCAACCAACAACTTTTAAAAATTCTATGTCAAAAGGATGGTTTGAAGGTTTAATTGTTTGGCCAATCGCACAAATTATTAACTTAATTTCATCAAAAACAGATGCTGGTGTAGGTATTATTTTAACAACATTGTTAATTCAGGTGCTTGTATTTTTATTTACACGTAAATCACAAATGTCTACACAAAGAATGCAGGAAATCAACCCTGAAATTCAAAAAATCCAAAATAAATATAAAGATAAAACAGATGAGCGTTCTAAAATGCAAATGGCTCAAGAAATGCAGAATCTTTATCAAAAATACGATATTCATCCATTTGGTTCAATGTTAATTACTTTCATTCAACTACCAATCATGATGGGTATGTATTATGCAACAATGCGTTCAGTAAGTGTTGTTAGTGGAAGCTTTATGGGTATTTCTTTAGCTGGAACTCCACTTGATGGATTTAAAGCATTCGATATCGCATATATCGCAATTTATGTATTGATGGTTATCTTCTATATTGTTTCAATGAAATTACCTCAATGGTTAAAGAAATGGCAAGATAAGAAAGATCACGTTAAAGTTAAGAAATATGCACAGGAAGAAACAAATCCTATGGCTAACAGCATGAATATGTCAATGTATTTCATGACAGCAATGATCTGTGTTATGTATATTTCATGGCCAATGGCAATGTCATTCTATTGGTTAGTATCAAGTGTAATTCGTGTATGTCAATCATTGATCCTACACCAAGTTATGAATAAAAAGTAGGTAGAACATATGGAATTCGCTAAATTTACTGGAAAAACTTTAGATGAAGCTTTAGCTGCTGCATACAGTGCTAAAGGATGTACAAAAGAAGAACTTCATTATGAAGTAACAGAAGAAAAAAGTGGCTTTTTAGGAATCGGAAAAACAATTGAAATTGAAGCATATTGCCCAAAAGATATTGAAGATTTCATTAAGTCATATATTCAAACATATTTTGACAATGCAGAATTAGATGGAACTGTTGAAATTGAAAATGATCATGGTTTCTATCGTATTACTGTAAACACAAAAAACAATGCGATTATGATTGGTAAAGCGGGTAAGTCTTTACAAGCGTTCAATCGTTTAGTTAAAGCTGCAGTAAGCGCAGCATTCAAAAAGCGTGTCGGACTTTTAATCGATGTAAATGGTTATAAGGAAGAAAGATACGAAAAAATTTGTAAAATGGCAGTTCGCGTCGCAAAAGATGTGCGTCGTACAAAAGTAGATGCAGTATTAGATCCAATGCCAGCCGATGAAAGAAAGGCAATTCACAACGCTTTAGCAGGAATGAATGATATTTCTACTAAGAGTGAAGGTGAAGGCGAAGGACGTCGTTTACACATTTTATATACACCAGGAAAAGATGAAGAATAACGGGATTATCCCGTTATTTTTTTGAAGGAGGAGTTTTTTTTATGAAAATTATTATTGGATTAGGAAATATTGGTAGAGAATATGAAAATACACGTCATAATGCAGGTTTTATGGCAATTGATAAATTGGCACAAATGCTAGAAATGGATTTTAATCAGGAAAAGTTTTCGGCTTATTTTGCGAAAAAGAAAATTGATGGAGAAGACATTATTTTATTAAAACCAACCACATATATGAATAATAGTGGCATCGCTCTAAGACAATGCATGGATTTCTATAAAGTGCCTTCTGAAGATATTCTAGTATTATATGATGATATGGATATGCCTGTTGGAAAACTTCGTTTGCGTCAAAAAGGTAGTGCTGGTGGTCATAACGGAATCAAGAGTATTATTTCTCATATTGGCACACAGGAATTTGATCGTATTCGCATAGGAATTGGAAAAGATAAATTGATTCCAGTTGTAGACTGGGTATTAGGCAAATTTCCTCAGGAACAACAAGACGATTTAAATCATGCATTAGAACAAGCCGCAAAAGCAGCTAAATTTTCAATTAAACACTCTTTTAGCGACACAATGAACAGGTATAATAAAAAGTAGGTGGTATTTTTGAAAGATACAATATTAAAGAAACTACAGTCCAATCCAGTAGCCCAACAAATGCTTCAATTTGGCAATAATATAGGCAATTTATTTCCAAATGAAGAAGCTTTATGTATGGCCAGTGCTTTTATGCAGGATAAACAAACACGAATTGTAGTTAAGAAAAATCGTTATGAAGCGCAACAACTCTACCAAAGATTAAAACCTCTAGTAGAAGACACGTTACTATTTGTGATGGAAGAATCTTTGCGTGTACAAGCCATCGCTTCAAGTCCAGAAGATAAACAAGAACAACTCTATGTATTAACTCAGCTTGTGAAAGAAGATAAGCCACGTATAATTATATGTAATACGGCGGCCTTTTTGCGTTACTTACCCGATAAAGAATTATTTAAAAGTCTTTGTTTCAAATATGAAGTCGATCAAGAAATCACAATGGCAGAATTGAAACAAAAACTAAATCGTGCCGGCTATACAAAGGTCAATTATGTAGATCGTCCATGTACATACGCAAGTCGTGGAGGTATTGTCGATGTATATTGCCTTGAATATGAACATCCAATTCGTATTGAATTTTTTGATACAGTGATTGAATCCATTCGCTTATTTCATGAAGAAACTCAGCGAACAATTCAAACAATAGATTCTGTATTGATTAATCCAGCTACAGATTTATTGTTTACAGATGATCAGATTGAGTATCTTCAAAAAGAAATTGATTCTGAATTAGAAAAACAACAGGCAAAATTAATTCAAGATGATTATGACTTCTTATTGGATTATATTGAAAAAGATAAGATTTCTATAGAAAATTATGATATTGATCCACATTTGTATATTTATTTTAGTTATTTAAATGCGAATAAATTAACTGACTATGTCAATGGACACATTATTTTTTCAAGTCAGGAAGAAGTCGAAAATGGATATAAAAAATTGAATGAGGAAACAATTTCTTTTATTCAGGAAATGGTTGAATCTCATCAATATTTACCTAAATATAGTATGTTCCATGACATATTCACATTTGAAAAAGAACACAAGATTCAGATGTTCCATGATTTCTTAGATTTTAAACATCCAATCTTCTCAAAAATAGAGACATTAGAAAAATTAGATCAACCATTGATTCAAATTTTAGAGAATCTAAAAGGGAAAAATATCTATATTTCTTTGGATGAGGAACATACAAAAAAAGTGCAGGAAGCCTTAAAAGCTTATTCCATTCATAGGAATATCACATTTATTGAAGATGACTTTTATGAAGGATTTACATATGAAGATATTTCTGTTTACACACAACAGGAATTATTCCATCGTCCTAGTCAAATCAAACGTTATCAGAAAACATTTAAGCAAGGTCAAATCTTACAGAATATTCTTGAACTAGAACCAAATGATTATGTTGTGCATGAACAATATGGTATTGGCCAATATGTTGGAATCACAACGCGAAAAATAAAAGGAAAAACCTTAGATTATTTACATGTTTTATACAATGGGGGCGACGAATTATTTGTTCCATTATCACAATTTCAGCTTGTAAGAAAATACGTGTCCAAAGAAGGTGTGGGTATCAAGTTATCTCAATTAGGATCAAATAAATGGAAAAAGACTAAGGAAAAGGTTTCTAAGAAGGTTGAAGAAATTGCGTCTCGATTAGTTGAGTTATATGCGAAGCGAAATGAAGATATTGGATTTGCGTTTAGTAAAGATGATGATCTACAAAGAGAATTTGAAGAAGCCTTTGAATATGAGGCAACACCAGATCAAATCAGAGCTACAGAAGAAATTAAGCGCGAAATGGAAAAGCCAAAACCAATGGATCACTTATTATGTGGAGATGTAGGATTTGGTAAGACAGAAGTAGCTATGCGTGCAGCATTCAAGGCAATTTCAAATAACAAACAAGTAGCTTTACTATGTCCAACTACAATTTTATCTATGCAACATTATCAGACATTTATGAAACGCTTTGAAAATGTAGGGGCTAATATTCGTGTAGTGAATCGTTTCGTAGCAACAAAAGAAATTAGTCAGATCAAAAAAGAATTGGCGGAAGGACAAGTTGATATTATTATTGGTACTCATAAATTATTGAATAAATCTTTCCAATATAAAAATTTGGGTTTATTGATCATTGATGAGGAACAGCGATTTGGAGTTGAGCACAAAGAAAAAATCAAAGAGATGAAAAACGCAATCGACGTTTTATCCTTAAGTGCAACACCCATTCCTAGAACTTTACAGATGTCTTTAATTGGAGTGCGTACGATTTCACAATTAAATACACCACCATTGCATCGTCATCCGATTCAAACGTATGTGATGGAAAACAAAAAGAGTGTCGTAAAAGAAATTATTCAAAGAGAATTATCTCGTGGAGGACAAGTTTTCTATTTGTATAACCACGTATCGAATATCTATTCTGTAGCTAAAAATATTCAGAATATGTTCCCTGATGCCAAGGTAGCCGTAGCACATGGACGCATGGAGAAGAATGATATTGAGCAGACAATGATTGATTTTGAACAAGAGAAATATCAAATTTTAGTCTGTACAACAATTATTGAAACTGGACTTGATATTGCAAATGCGAATACGATGATCATTGATGATGCCGACCGCTTTGGATTATCCCAGCTCTATCAGATTCGAGGGCGTGTTGGGCGTCGTGAAAAAATCGCATATTGTTATTTATTGGTGCAGCCACAAAAAGAATTAACGGAACAAGCCCATAAAAGATTAAAAGCCATTAAAGAATTTACATCCTTAGGCAGTGGTTATAAGGTCGCTATGCGAGATTTAACAATTCGTGGAGCCGGAGACATGCTTGGGCCGCAACAAGCAGGATTTATTGATGATGTAGGACTGGATTTATATCTTGAAATGCTCGCAAGTGCCATTAAGGAAAAGCAAGGTAAGCCAATTGAGGATAAAAAGAATGATAAAGTGGCTCAAGTACAGTTATCGGGATATATTCCTAAAAAATTCACGGATAATGATGGAGATAAACTTGAAATCTATCAACATATCAAGAAAACAGAAAGTTTACCTGAGTTGATTGAATATGAAAAACGTGTTGAAGATTTATTTGGACATATTCCAAATGAAGTAAAACAATTGTTTGAACAAAAGAAATTAGACTTCTTTGTGAATCGAGAAGGTGTTGAATCTTTAAAAGAAACAGAGGATGTTGTCACAATCACAATGAGTGCTGAATGGTCAAAAAATTGTGATGGTGTTAAATTGTTTGGCGCTATCAATGATATTAGTCGTAAGATCAATTTGAAATTAGAGGGTGGAAAAATTAAAATCATGATTTCCAAACGATTAAAGAAACATATTGAACTGATGATGCAGGTTATTGAAAAATTAGAAGGAGAATTTTGATGCGATTAGATAAATATTTAAAAACAGCACGAATTTTAAAAAGAAGAGAAGCTGCTAAAGAATTAGCTTTACAAGGCCGTATCTGGGTCAATGATCGAGTGGCTAAGCCAAGCACAGAATTAAAAATAGGCGATACCATTCGAATTCGTTTTGGAGCAAGACTTCTTGAAATTCGTGTATTAGACATTCAAAAACAAGTTTCGAAACAAAATGCCCAACTGTTGTTTGAAATCATTCATGAAGAAAGAATTGAAGATGAACAAGCTTAACATAGTGTGTGGAGCGCTTGTCATAGATAGAAAAGTGATGATTGCACAAAGAAATTATGGTTCGAGCAAAGGTTTCTTTGAGTTTCCTGGTGGAAAAGTTGAGAAAAGTGAAACAAAAGAAGAAGCTTTAATTCGTGAGTGGAAAGAAGAATGTGATATTGATATTTACGATGTTCAATATTTAGCTTCTAGTATTGATTATCAAGACGGATATGAAATTCACTTAACTTGTTTCACGTGTACTTCGAATGAAAAACCAACAAAATTAAGTGTGCATTCCAAATATATTTGGACAACTCCAGATCATATATATGACTATAACTTCTTTAAATCTGATAAAATGCTTGTAGAAGCATTAAAGGAGGTATGGCCATGTTTAACAAAACCAATGAAACCAAAGTATTAAGAGATCCTGTGCATGGATATATTCATGTGAAGTATCAAGTGATATGGGATTGTATCAACGCAAAAGAATTTCAAAGATTGCATCGCATCCATCAATTGGGTGGGGATTTTCAAATCTATCATACGGCGGAGCATTCCCGGTTTTCTCATAGTTTAGGTGTATATGAAATCACAAGACGGATGTGTGAAGAAGTGGATTCAATTGCGGCTACTTTAAGTGAATATGAAAAAATTCAGGTTTTATGTGCTGCTCTGTTGCATGATTTAGGACATGGACCATTTTCTCACTTCTTTGAAACACTTCACAAGAAACATCATGAACAAATGACTTGTGATTTAATTTTGGATCCTGAAATAGAAATTCATAAAGCACTTATTAAAGAGGATGAGGCTCTTCCACAAAATGTTGTGTTGATTCTAACGCATAAGCATCCAAAACCAATGATGTATCAAATGATTAGTTCACAACTGGATGCGGATCGAATGGATTATCTATTAAGAGATGCCTACGAAACAGGTACAAGCTATGGAAATTTTGATTTGGAAAGAATCTTACGTACTTTACGAGTAAAAAATGACTCTTTATGTGTAAAAATGAGTGGAATGCACAGTATTGAAGATTATATTATGGCAAGATACCACATGTATTGGCAGGTGTACCTTCATCCAGATGCCAAATCATATGAAATTATGATTCAACAATTCTTTAAACGCTATGCACAAGTACGAAACATAGAGGTATTTGAACCATTGTTGAATGGCGAGTTATCGAATAAGGATTTTTATCTAATGGATGAACATCGAATGTTTTATGGTTTTCAACAAGCCTTAGAATGTAAAGATGAAATTCTAAAGGATTTCGCAAATCGAATTTTGAATCGTCATTTGTTTGAGTGGATCGAAGATCCAAGTTGCCAACAAATTCAAGAAATTAAGAATAAATTGGTGGCATCCGGATATGATTTAGAGTATTACTATTATGAAGCTATTTCACATTCTAAAGCATATTTGCCTTATACAGAAAATGATGAGAATCAAATCATATGGATGTTAGATTCTAAAAATGAATTAGTGTCTTTATCAAGTTGTTCACAGATTGTTAAGGCATTATTAAAGATGAAAAATCAAACAAATAAGCGTATTTATTTTCCAAAAGAAATACTTTAAAAACTACGGTAACATGGAATGTGTTACCGTTTTCACTTGTGAAAAAATAGTATAATTTTATAAAAAAATGAAAATTTTAGATTAATTTTGGCATATTTTAATTAAATTGTTATGTTTTTTAATAAATTTTGTTGCAAAAAAATCAGAGTGTGATATTATGCACTAGCTATGACAAATCAGGTACTTTTATTTGATAAAATTTCGAATCAAACATTGTATAAAGGAGAGGCTAAGATTGACTTTTCTGGTAATGAAGGTTTATTAGTTTCTTTTAATAATGTTACACATCGTTTTGAATGGAAAATTTGGAAAAAAGGATTGGTAATTCGTAGCGAATCGGATATTATTGTGAATTTGACACTACGTTTAAATAATCAAACAAAAGGTCACATTGAGACTGAATTTGGAAAAATAGATTTGGATTGTCATACAAGTCATTATGATGTAGATGAAAATTGTGTAGAAGTTAAATACAGTCTTGTACAAGGGAATGAAAAACAAGAATTTCACTTTGTACTATATATAAATAAGGAGGAGACATATGCAGTCAATTGAAGTTGAATTAAAGCAGGCCATTCAAAATGCAGTAAAAAAAGCATTTGATTTAGATTTAGATGTACAAAACATTGTGGTTGAAACACCAAAAAATAAAGATCACGGTGATTTCTCAAGTAATGTTGCGATGCAATTAACTCGTCAATTACATCAGAATCCAAGAATGATTGCACAAAGTATATTAGATGCATTCTCATTGGAAATGGTTTCTAACGTAGAAATTGCAGGACCTGGCTTCTTGAACTTTACATTATCTAAAGACCGTTTTAGTACAGTTATTTCTGAAGTATTAGCTCAGAAAGAAAACTATGGACAACAGCCAGCTAATGGCATCAAAGTGGATTTGGAATATGTTAGTGCCAACCCTACAGGATCATTACACTTAGGACATGCTCGTGGAGCTGCATGGGGAGATAGTTGTGCTCGTATCATGAAAAAAGCTGGATACGATGTAACTCGTGAATACTATGTGAATGATGCTGGTAACCAGATCACAAACTTAGCATTATCATTAAACGCTCGTTATCGTCAGGCACAAGGAATTCCAACTGAAATTGGCCAGGACGGATACATGGGTAAGGATGTTGAAGAAAAAGGATATGAATTGGCGAAGGAATATCCACAAACATACTTAGAACCAACAGAAGAGAATTTGAAATTCTTCAGAAAAGAAGGAATCAAATTTGAATTAGATAAAATTAGAAAAGACTTAGATCGTTATCGTGTACACTTTGATGTTTGGTCAAGTGAACAAAGCATTCGTGATGCTGGTAAAGTAGAAGCAGCTATCAATGAATTAAACGAAAAAGGATATGTATACGAAAAAGATGGAGCATTGTGGTTTGAAACTACAAAGTTTGGAGATGACAAAGATCGTGTTTTAAGAAAACAAGATGGTTCATTAACATATTTAGTTCCAGATATCGCATATCACAACGATAAATGTCAACGTGGATTTGATATGTTGGTTGACTTCTTTGGAGCTGACCACCACGGATATATTCCTCGTTTAAAAGCAAGTATGACAGCATTAGGAAATGATGCGGATAAATTACATGTAGATATTATCCAGATGGTTCGTTTAGTATCAAACGGTGAAGAAATGAAAATGTCAAAACGTTTAGGAAACGCAACAACAATTAATGAGTTGTGCGATAAAGTAGGCGTTGATGCAGCTCGTTATTTCTTCGTACAACGTGCATTGGACTCACATTTAGATTTCGATATTGAATTGGCAACTAAGAAATCAAATGAAAACCCAGTTTACTATGCACAATATGCTCATGCTCGTATGTGTTCTATTCAAAAACAGGCACAGGATATTGAATTGGCAACAAGCTTTGAAGATTTGACAAACGAAAAAGAAATTGAATTAATGAAGTCTTTACAAGAATTCAATAAAGTAATCGTTGAAACAGCTCAATCTCGTCAAGTTCATAAAATGTGTCACTACATTCAAAATTTAGCTAGTAAATTCCACAGTTTCTATAACGTATGTAAAGTTGTAGATCGTGATAATTTAGAATTAAGTGCACAACGTCTAGCCTTAGTAAAGGCAACACAAATTGTTTTGGCCAACGCATTAGAATGTATTGGTGTTGAAGCCGTTGAATCAATGTAAGTATTAAGAGGAGTTTTATTGAATTATGAAAAAGTCTATGATTGAAGTTGCATATCAGGTATTGACGAATAATAATGGAGCTATGCCATTTGTTGATCTTTGGAAAGACGTAAGTCAGGAAATGGGATTTAATCAAACCCAGTTTGAAGATAATATTGCTCAATTCTATACAGATTTATCTTTAGACGGACGTTTCTTGAATATGTCACAAAATACTTGGGATTTGCGTTCACGTCACACGTATTCAGAAAGTGTTATGGATACAGATTCTATCGCAATCGATGAAGATGATGAGGATGAAGAAGATTCAGAATTGATTGAAGATGAATTAGACGAAGTAGAAAAAGAAATGGACGAAGAAGAAAACGAATAAAAAGCGCTCTTTTCACAATAAATTCACATTGAATTGTTAGAATTAAAGTGGAAAGGAGAAGGAATGCAAGAAAATCTGCGTCATGCAGATTTTTTTCTATGAAAAATTTGATAAACTAGAAGTTGTTAAGGAGAATTTTTATATGTTTAAAAGCATTTCATATGTTATAAAAGAGAATTTTTCAAATGTTTATCGTATTTTCTGTATCGCAAAATATGAATTGTTGTCAGATATGCGAGATTCAAAATTTGGTATTTTTTGGAACTTCGCCTCTCCCGCTATCCAAGTTTTCACATATTGGCTAGTGTTTGGTATTGCCTGGGGAAGAAAAGCTCAGACATACAGAGGCATCACAGTAGAATATTTACCGTGGCTTGTTGTGGCATTTAGTGTATGGTGGTATATCCGTCCATGTATTGTAGATGGGTGTTCTGCGGTATTCTCAAAAACAAATGTCATCACAAGAATGAAGTTTCCTGTATCTGTTTTACCAGCAACCGTTTGTTTAAAAGAATTGTTTAATCACTTTGTGATGTTGATTATCACATTTGTCACTTTAATTTTAAGCGGATGGTATCCAAATCTAAATTGGTTATGGATTATCTATTATATGTTCTGTGCATTTATGCTTGGAGAAGCAATTTCGCTTGTATTATCTGTGCTTACTATGTTGTGGCGTGATGTAAAGAAATTTATTTCTTCCATCATGCGTATGTTGATGTATTTTTCTCCAATCTTATGGGATTGTCATTTTAAACCGGATGTTCCATTTGCGAGTATTTTAAATAAGCTTGTAAAGGCAAATCCTGTTTATTATATTATTCAAGGATATAGAGATGCTGTATTCTATGGAAGAAATGTTTTTGACCATCCGGCAATCACACTTTATTTCTGGTGTTTAGTTTTTGCGATTTTCGCACTTGGATGCTTTTTGATGTATACCTTCAAAAAGAAATTCATCGATATGATTTAAGGAGGCTTTTATGTCTAAAGAAGAATATGCTGTTGAAGTCGAAAATATTTCAAAAATCTATACTTTAAGAAATAAAAATAATCAATATAAAACAGATAAAAAAGAATTCTATGCCTTAAAAGATGTATCTTTCAAAGTAAAAAAAGGGGATGTTGTTGGAATTTTGGGAACGAATGGTTCTGGTAAATCAACTCTGTCTTTATTATTGTCCGGAATTTCTGAAATCAATAGTGGTACCATGAAAATCAATGGAGAACAAGCTTTGATTGCTATTAACACAGGATTGAATCAACAATTAACAGGACTTGAGAATATTAATGTAAAAGGTGCGTTGATGGGATTAAGAAAGAAACGTATCCAGGAAATCACGAATGATGTCATTGATTTTGCAGAATTAGGTGATTTCTTATATCAACCAGTAAAAAAATATTCATCAGGTATGAAATCACGTTTAGGTTTCTCTATTTCGCTCGCATTAAATCCAGATATCTTTATTGTCGATGAAGCATTAAGTGTTGGTGATAAAGGTTTTGCGAAGAAATGTATGAAACGAATGATGAAATTAAGAGATGAAGAAGGAAAAACAATCTTCTTTATTTCTCACTCGTTAAGTCAGGTTCGTGAATTCTGTAAAACAGGAATGTGGATCGAAGGTGGGCAACTTGTTGAAATGGGAGATATTGACAAGGTTTGCGATGATTATTCGGCTTATGTTGATAAGTTAGAGGCTATGAGTAAAAAAGAAAAGAAAAAATTCTTGGATGAGAAATTTGAAAAGCGATTACTTCCAAAAAAAGAAAAGAAGGGTATCGCAAAATTATTTGGGTAATAAAGGAGTTTTAGGGACTCCTTTTCAATTTATCAAAAATAGTTTACAATTACAGTGTTTATATAGGGAGGTTTATGACTCATGAAAACAGTAATAACATATGGAACTTTTGATTTATTTCATGTAGGCCATTTAAATTTATTACGCCGTGCAAAAGAATTAGGGGATTATTTAATTGTAGCGGTAAGTAGTGATGAGTTTAATTTGGGTAAAAATAAAGTTTGTAAGATCAAAGATACAGATCGTATGAAGATTGTAGAAGCTATTAAATATGTCGATAAGGTAATCCCAGAAACAAGTTGGGAACAAAAAATCGAAGATGTTAAAAAATATAATGTAGATGTATTCGTCATGGGTGATGATTGGAAAGGAAAATTTGATTTCTTAAAGGATTATTGTGAAGTTGTTTATTTGCCAAGAACTGAGGGTATCAGTACAACACAGCTGAAAGAGGAATTGAAGGGTTAATATGCGTACTATCAGTATTATCCTTCCTTTTTTTAAGTACAAACATTACTTTAAAGAATGTCTACAAAACTTAGCACAAAGTACATTTAAAGATTTTGAATTGATTGTCGTATTAGATCATCCAACTGAAGATATTGACGATTTATTAGAAGAATATAATTCTATTTTTGATATGCGCATTTATACCTTGCCAGAAGGTGTAACAGGTGTAGCTGCATGTCGAAATGTTGGAATTCAACAAGCTAAAGGTGCCTACCTTTACTTTTTAGATAGCGATGACTATGTTTTAGAAGATACTCTACAAAACTTGATCAAAGCTATGGATCATGATGTAGACATGGTTAATGGTGTATTGAATCACACTTGGAACAACAAGGCCAATTATCTTCATAAAGTAGAAAATAAGGAAGTAGATGAAGAAGATCAAGAAGAAAGAGAACAGCGTCGCTTAAATAAGCTTTCTAATTTTGTTTCATTCGCATCCTACGAAAAAGATGAGCAGCAAGCTCAGGCTATTTTCTATACAATGGATAATCGTAGAGGTATCCGAACTTTTACTGTATTAGGCAATTTGTATAATCGTGATTTTGTCGTTCGAAATAATTTTAAATTTAATGAGAACTTCAGATATTACAGTGATATGACATTTATGTGTCCTCTATTAGAAAAGCTAAATACAGCTTTAAGAGTGGAAGATGCGATTTATGTAAAACGTAAACACAATGATCCAATTAACGAACCTGCTTTGAGTCAGGAAGAAAATGACAATCGTTTTAATGAAAGATGTGATGCGGTTGAATATACACGTACACTTTTAAAAGAAGAGGGTGTTGTGCGTTTTTGTTTAGATCGTAAGATCGTATCTTACTTTGTATCTAAAATGTCTAAAAGAATCCGTCGCAGCCAAGATGATCTATGGCGTACAGACTATTTTGAAAGAATTGCTAAAACAATCGATGGCATTCGTCCAGAAGTGATGAATCGATATAAGCGTAATTCGAAAAAGATGGTGGCTTGTTTACAGAATCGTGATTTAAAGGGAGTACAAAGCTGCGTTCGAAGAAAATTAGGAATTAAAAAATTCTTTAGAGTCTTCAAAAATAAGAATGTATTATTTAAATTAGCTTATTATCACATTTATTCAAAAAAACCAATTCAAGATAATGTGATTCTGTTTGAGACATTTATGGCTAAAAACTATTCGGACAGCCCAAAATATATTTATGAATACATTGCCAAAAATTATCCAGGAAAATACAAGTGTGTATGGGCATTGAATGATGGTCATGAAGTTCCTTATGGAGCGGAAATCGTAAAACGTTTTTCATTCAAATATGCTTATTATTTAGCTGTTAGTAAATATTTTGTATTTAATGTAAGACAACCATTGTGGTATCGCAAAAGAGAAGGACAAGTATTTGTTGAAACTTGGCATGGCACACCATTGAAACGTCTTGTATTTGATCAAGAAGAAGTAACTTCTGCATCGCCAAAATATAAACAGCAGTTCTATCGTCAAAGACAAGAATGGGATTATTTGGTGAGTGCCAATCCTTTTAGTACGAAAACATTTAGAAGCTGTTTTATGTATGAAGGCAAGATGCTTGAATATGGATATCCAAGAAATGATATTTTATATTGGCCAAACAAAGATGAAATTGCGAAAGACCTAAGAAAGAAACTAGGTATTCCAGAAGATAAGAAGACGATTTTATATGCTCCGACATGGCGTGATGATGAACACTATGGAAAAGGGGAATACAAATTTACATTGGCTTTAGATTTGAAGTTAATGATGGAAAAATTATCGGATGAATATGTTGTTTTATTAAGAACACACCACTATATCGCAGACAACATTGATACAACAGGTCTTGAAGGCTTTGTGTACAATTTAAGTAAATATGATGATATTAGTGAAATCTATTTGATTAGTGATATTTGTATCACGGACTATTCAAGTGTATTCTTTGACTTTGCGAACTTGAAACGACCAGTACTATTCTATACATATGATATTGAAAAGTATAAGAATCAGTTACGTGGATTCTATATTGATATGAATACAGAAGTTCCTGGACCACTATTGTATACGAGTGAAGAAGTTGTAGATGCGATTTTGAATATTGATCAAATTAATGAAGAATATAAAGAACGTTACGAAGAATTCTACGAACGTTTCTGTTGCTACGACGATGGAAATGCGTCAAAGCATATTGTAGAAGAAGTATTTAAGTAAAAAAGGAGAGGATAGCCATGTTGATAAAACTTTTAAGACCATTTAAAAAGTTTGCAGGAAAGTGCATTCGCTTGGCATATAAATTAACCTATCGTTTATTTAAAGTAGATGATAAGCTTGCCATATTTATATCGTTCCATGGTCGTGGCTATTCGGATAATCCTAAAGCTATTTATGAACAGATGAGACAAGATCCAAGATTTGATGGATATCGTTTTATTTGGTTTATAAAGAATCATAAAGAAAAAAATTTGCATATAGAGGGAGCTGAAATAAAAGAATATTTCAGCATTCCTTATTTCTATTATTTATCGAAGGCAAAATTATGGGTAGTGAACTGCAAATTACCTACATATATCTTTAAAAAGGAAAATCAGGTTTACCTACAAACTTGGCATGGAACACCCTTAAAGCGATTAGCTCATGATATTGATGTAAGTGAAGATACCACATTTTATCGTTCGGGTGTCAGCTATGAACAGATGTGTCATTCCTATGATGTAGATGTCGCAAGATACAATTATATGATCAGTCCAAATGCCTTTTGTACGAAAGTTTTTCAAACATCTTTCCAAATCAATAGAGAAAGATTGATTGAAACAGGATATCCTAGAAATGATTTTATTTCGAATGCGACAAAAGAAGAATGTGATGCGATCAAGAAGAAGTATCGGTTGCCTATGGATAAAAAAATTGTATTGTATGCACCAACATGGAGAGATAATTCTTATGTTTCTGCAGGATATACTTTTGAATTGAAGGCAAACTTTAGAAAATGGAAAGAAATTTTAGGTGAAGATACAATTGTTGTATTTAAGCCACACTATCTAATCATTAATACCTTCAAAGATGATCCAGAATTAGATGGATTTTTGTATTCCATTCCTGCTCAAGCAGAAATCAATGAATTGTATGTGATTAGTGATGTATTGATTACGGACTATTCAAGCGTCTTCTTTGATTATGCGATATTGAAAAGACCCATCTATTTCTATATGTATGATTTAAAAGAATATGCGACAGACTTAAGAGGATTCTATTTAGATATTCATAAGGACATTCCAGGCGAAATCTATATGGATGAAGAAACAATGTTGATGGATATAAAAAATGAAATTTATGACTATTCTAAATTGAATGATTTTAATCTTTATTTTAATAACCATGAAG
Source organism: Eubacterium sp. TM05-53 (assembly GCF_003436425.1). GTDB lineage: Bacteria > Bacillota_I > Bacilli_A > Erysipelotrichales > Erysipelotrichaceae > Holdemanella. Next base: position 25,094 of record NZ_QSPK01000012.1, on the reverse strand, counting down.
ATGGAAATGCTTCTAAAAGAGTAGTAGATATTTTATATAAGGCGGTGCAATAAAATGGGATTAAGCAAAATAATCTTAAATGTTGCCTTATGGGTCGTGGATGTTTTAACTTTTTATGTGCATCCTAAAAAGAATCGAATTACTTTTGTTAGTTTAACACAAAGTGAATTGTCAGGTGATTTTAAACTCATCGATAAACAATTACGTCACGAGAATAAGTATGATATTCATTATATATTATTAAAGTTTGAAAAAAATCTATGGGGTGATTTTAAATATTTCTTGAATTGTTTAAAACAGTTAGTTGAAATAAAAAAATCAAGTCTAGTGATTTTAAACGACAATAACTATGTGATTAGTCATATGAAACCAACCAATGTTAAAGTGCTACAAGTTTGGCACGCGTGTGGAGCCGTGAAAAAATTTGGTAATCAAATCAAAAGACAATATCCTGTACGTAATTATGATTATGTTCTATGTAATGCTGAATATTGGAAGGAACCATATTCACAAGCTTTTGGGGTAAATACAAATCAAGTGTTAGTGACTGGAATGCCAAGAATTGATACTTTATTAAATAGAAATGAAAGAGATGAGTTCTTTTTGAAATATCCAGAATTAAAAGATAAGAAATTATGTTTGTATGCACCTACTTTTAGGGGTAACATTATTGATGGTTTTAAAATTCAGTCTTTTGATTTCACAAAAGTAAAAGATTACGTGGTTCTATATAAATTTCATCCATTACTTGGAGATATTCAATGTAATGGTGGAGTGAACATGAACAAGGAAGACTTGTATACATTGATGCAAGTGAGTGATTGTTTGATTTCGGATTATTCAAGTGTCATATTTGATTACTCTTTATTAAATAAACCAATGATCAGTTATATTCCTGACATAGAAGAATATAAGCAGAACATTGGATTGAATATTGATTTTAATGATTTTCCAGGACCAATATGTACAGATGAGAATCAACTTATCAAGGCATTAGAATTTAAAGAGTATGATTATGATAAATTGTCTTATTTCCAAATAAAGTACATGGTATATACGGATGGAAAAAACACAAGTCGAGTCATCGATACAATCAATCAGATTATGGAAGAGGTATAGGGCTTCTTCTTTTTTTACATTAAATAATGAAAAATGTTTACAAAAGCGCTTGAAAACAAATGTAAATTATTATATTATACAGTCAACGCATTGATATGGAAGAGTAATTCACTAAGTTTTAGCCTAGAGAGATATTGTTTGGTGGAAAATATTGTAAAGCTAGAGAATGAAAATCACCATGGAGCGGCTGTAGCGATAATGTAGTTATAGACGTATGTCTTACGATATAAAGACTAGATGTGATAGCATCGATGAGGGCATTCATTAGAATGAATTAGAGTGGTACCGCGGAAGAATAAGATTATTACCTTTCGTCTCTGAAGTTGTTAATTAGGCAACAAGAGACGGAAGTTTTTTTTGTTGCAGAAAGGGAGAATTTGAGAATGAAAAAGAAAGAGAACACAAAATTGAATCGATCATGGATGGCTGCATTTTCAGTGGCCACAACCGCGTTTGCAGCACACGCAGGCGGAGGATTTGCGACAGGAAATCAGGAAAACACATGGTTTGTTAGTTTAGGGTGGCCAGCTATTGTTGGGGTTGCCGTTGCGATGTTACTTTTAGCAATGACAATTCGTGAAGGTCAGATCATGATGAATTCATGTGGCCTAAAAACGTATAAAGAACTATTTGAATGTTTATATCACCCATTTGATAAAGTGGAACTATTATTTGAATTATTCTTTAATATCATGGTTTTAATGGTTGTTGCATCATGTATCTCTGGTGCAGCCAGTGCATTGACACAATATTTTGGATTAAATTACTATCTAGGAACATTTGTGATTGGTCTTGTTGTATTATTCTTAACAATTTTTGGTGTAGGCTTGATTCGTAGAGCAAGTACATATATGGGTGTAGTAATTTTAGTTCTAGCTGTTTCTATTTATACAGTAGGTTTATTAAATGGACATAATTTATTAGATGTTATGCGTGTTGATTTTTCAGTACATGGATGGAGTCAACTTCCAAAAGCAGCTTGGAACGGTGTTACTTATTCAGCTTTCCAATGGGTTACAGTACCAGCTATCTTAGTTTGTGGAACAAGTGTTTTAAAAACAAAACAAGATTGTGATCGCTCAATGGCATTAACTTTCACATTAAATATGTTAGGATTAGGTCTTGCCGTATTGATGTTACTTTGTTGGCAACACTATTATTTGACTCAGCCAAACGGAACAACTTTACCAACATTAACAACATTAAAATCATTTGGAGCAAACTGGCTTGTAGCACTTTATGGATTGGTATTATTCTTATGTTTGATCTCAAGTGCAGTTTGTGTCATCTTTGGATTTGTGAATCGTTTTGAAAATGTGAAATTCCTTCAAAAAGTTGAAAACGTACCTGTACGTAGAGCTTTAGTTTCAGCATTTATCATGATCGTTTCTATGGGAATCTCATTTGTAGGACTAACAAACGTTGTTAAGTATGGCTATGGATATTGTGGATATCTAGGTATCGCAATCATCATCGTTCCATTATTAACAGTAGGATTCTATAAGAATCGTAAATTCATGAAAGAAAACTCACAAGACGCAAAGGTGTCTTTTGAAGAAGTATATGAAAAAAATTAGACGGGAAAGTTAATTTCCCGTCTTTATTTCTTCCATTTTCTCATCCAGTGTCTTACAAATCTTGGCACACTCTAGTAATTCTTTATCAATTTCATCTAAGCGTTCTTTTGATAAATTTTTTTTATAACGAATCTTATGTTCAAGACTTGCCCAAAAATCCATGGCGATCGTTCTAAATTGCACTTCAACTTTGACCCATTTTTTCTCATCGGATAAAAAGATAGGGATTTCTACAATAAGGTGAAGGCTACGATATCCATTTTCTTTAGGATTTTGAATATAATCCTTTTTTTCAATCAATCGAATATCATCCTGGCTAAGAAATGAATTGGCTAGAGAATAAATGTCTTCTGTGAAAGAACATACCACACGCACACCGGCAATATCGAACAGATTGTTTTCAATGTTTGAAATCGTTAGTGGCAAGTTTTTCTTTTGAAGCTTTTTCAGAATACTCGATTGCGATTTGATACGCGTATGAATCGACTCAATAGGATTGCGATCATAGAACAGGGAGAATTGTTCGTTAAGAACTTTAAATTTAGTTTCTACTTCCATTAATGCGCAATTATAATAGGTCATCATTTGACGATAGGGTAGTGTGCTTTCTTCTACAAAATCTGTAAAAGCATCAACTAATTTTAAATTTGCCATAATTACTCCTTGAATGTGACTTCAATCGTATATTCATCTGTATCTGGGATAATGGAAATGATCTCTTTAATACTTTTCTTTGTATTTTCTTGAGCTGTTTTCATTAATCCCTTTTTCTTGGCTTCTGCTAAAGTCTTATTTTTTTGTTCAACCGCAAACGCTTTATAGTCACTCACACTAATTGGGTTAAAAATATTTTTTGTTTCATCATAGACTTCAATACTTGATTCATCAATTGAATTTGAAAGAACAGTTGGCTTATTAACTGTCACATGAATAGTTGAGTCGTTAATCTCTACATTTGCCTTAGATAAATCTGTACCCAATTGAATTTCACCTTCAAATGTTAAAATAAAGTATTTGTTTGTCAAAGGGATAGACCATCCATTCAGACTTAAAGAATTTTCAAATTTTCCTACCTTCGTATAATGATATTTTGTGGTTACCAAATCACTCGCTTGCTCAATTCGATTCTGAATCAATGTCGATGTAATTTCTGGCTGTGTTTGTTTATTCGCAAAGAATATACCGCCTACAAAGGCAATTAAGATAAAGACAACACCAAATAAAACTTTCTTTAAATTTTTCATAAGTGACCTCCTCATTAAAATTGTATCATAAATGAATAAAGTAAATAAACCGACATACATAGTGTCAAATTATTGCGTATAGTAAAAACACGACGGAAACGATTATATGATATAATGGATAGCGTGGAGGGTTTTCATGACTAAAGTAGAATTTCAGAAGGCTTGTTTAGAAGCCGGCATCCAATTAAATGAAGAACAAATGAATCAATTTGAAAAATATATGCAACTTCTTGTTGAATGGAATGAGAAGATGAACTTAACGGCAATTACACAGGAAGAAGAAGTATGGGAGAAGCATTTTTATGATTCAATTATGCCGTTCTCAAATATTAAATTCGAAACAATGTGTGATATTGGTTCAGGTGCAGGATTTCCAGGTATCCCTGTAAAGATTGCATTTCCACATGTTCATATGACATTGGTGGAGCCTTTACAAAAGCGTTGTCGTTTTTTAAATGAAGTGAAAACTCAATTGAACTTGGAAAATCTTGATATATTAAATGTTCGAGCTGAAGATTTGGCAAAAGAAAAACGTGAATGTTTCGACGTGGTCAGTGCGCGTGCAGTTGCCAAACTATCTATTTTATTAGAACTTTGTGTTCCTTTTGTGAAGATGGATCATACAATGGTGGCATTAAAAGGTAAGAATGGTCACGAAGAGTTGATCAATGCGCAAAAGGCAATTGATACATTAGGTGTTGAATTGATTGACGAAGAAAAATTTATGATTGAAGAGGATGCAACACGCATTAATTTATATTTTAAAAAGGTAAAACATACGCCCAATAAATATCCTAGAGCGTATGGGCAAATCAAGAAAAAACCTTTGGAGGGTTGAGTATGGGAAAAGTTATCGCAATTTCGAATCAAAAAGGTGGAGTAGGTAAAACTACGACATCTATAAATTTAGCAAGTGGACTTGCACATGTAGGAAAAAAAGTATTGTTGATTGATTTCGATTCACAAGGGAATGCAACACAAGGATTGAATGCGAATCAAAACAATTCACAAGCTACAATTCACTCCGTATTAATGGAGGGAGTTCCTATTCAGCAGGCCATCGTACCTAAAATGAATCCAAGAATCGATATTGTTCCAGCCAATATTAATTTAGCTGGAGCTGATTTAGACATGGATAAGATGGAAGCAGGTAAAGAAGAATTATTGAAAAAAGCCATTGCACCTATTCGAGATCAATATGATTACATTATTATTGATTGTCCACCATCACTTGGACTATTGAATACCAATGCATTAACAGCAGCCGACAGCATTTTGATTCCAGTACAGTGTGAATATTATGCATTGGAAGGAGTTACGCAGTTGTTGATCACAATTCGTCTTGTCCAAAGAACAAGTAACCGAAATTTAAAAATTGAAGGTATTTTATTAACAATGTTTGATATTCGAACAAGATTAAGCGTAGAAGTTTCGCAGGATGTGCGTCAAACTTTTGGTAAGCTTGTATATCAAAATTCTATTCCGAGAAATGTAAAATTATCGGAAGCACCTAGCCGTGGTATGTCCATTTTTGAATATGATCCAAAAAGTACAGGAGCCAAGGCATATGCTGGTTTAACTGAAGAAGTACTAAAACGTAATTCAAAGGAGGCATAGTCATGGATAACAAAAATAATGCTCGTTTAGGAAAAGGATTGTCTAGTATTTTTGGACAAGACGTTTCTAAGGTATTAGATGATATTCAAAACGGAGATATGGAAGTTGAAAGACAGGAACAGTCAAAAATTCCTGTGGATGAGATTCGTCCAAATCCATATCAGCCTCGTAAAGTATTTGATGATGAAGCTTTAAAAGAATTAAGTTCATCTATTAAGCAACATGGTGTATTTACACCCATTCTAGTTAAGAAGAGTATCCAAGGATATGATTTGATTGCCGGTGAAAGAAGATTAAGAGCTTCAAAACTTGCCGGATTAAAAGATATTCCAGCTATCATTGTTGATTTTGATGATCAGGAAATGATGGAAATTGCTTTGTTAGAGAATATTCAACGTGAAGATCTAAATGTAATAGAAGAAGCAAAAGCGTATGAAAAATTGATTCAACGCTTAGGATATACACAAGAGCAGTTGGCTCATCGCGTCGGAAAATCACGTGAACACATCACAAATTTATTACGACTATTGAAATTACCTGAAGATGTACAGGAATATGTTGTAAGTAAACAATTAAGCATGGGGCATGTGCGAGCTTTATTAGGTCTTAAGACAGAGGCGAGTATGCGTAAAGTTGCAAAACAAGCTATTGATCAAGGCTTATCTGTGCGTAAGGTAGAACAAATTGTAAAGGATACCAACAACAAAAAACCGGTGGAAAAGCCAAAAGAAGATATTTATGTGAAGGCAGCTAAAGAAAAGCTTCAGGAATTCTTTCAAACATCGGTATCTATCAGTAAAAATGCCATTTCTATTCATTATGAAAATAAAGAAGACTTAAATCGAGTGCTAGAATTATTGAATCTAGTCGAAGAAGAGTAAGTCTTCTTTTTTTGACAAATGTCCCATTTTTTGTATAATATTCATTATTCATGGAGATGTAGTAAAAAATAGCGCCAGGACTAAGTATTTAGTTGACGAGGACCAGACTTATCGAAAGATTCGGCGGGTAGTCTGGAGGTTGATACAACCTTTAACGATGGACAAAACCAATGTGCGAACATTGAACAAAGCCATTTGGTATCCTCCATGATAATAATTTATAGGAGGATTTTTTATAATGTGTGGAATCACAGCGTACGCGGGTAAAGAGAGTGCTTTACCATTTTTATTGCAGGGTTTAGAAAAACTCGAATATCGAGGATACGATTCTGCAGGCGTGACTCTCGTTTCGAATCACCATCTAGAAACGTATAAGGCAAAAGGACGTCTAACGAATTTAAAGGAATTGTTGAATGAAAAAGAACATCCTGAACATACAGGAATTGGACATACACGTTGGGCAACACATGGTGTTCCAAGTAATATGAATTCACATCCTCATACAAATGAGAGTGAAACAATTTCAATCGTGCACAATGGAATCATTGAAAACTATGCATCAATCAAGGAATGTTTATTAGAACAAGGATATACATTCCAGTCACAGACGGATAGTGAAGTTATCGTTCATATGTTGGATTACTATTATCAAGGCGATATGATGTACGCTTTAAAAAAATGTGTGCAATACCTTCAAGGTAGTTTTGCGCTATGTGTAGTTTGTACAGATTATCCGGACTGCGTTTTTGTCGCAAAAAAAGAAAGTCCAATGATTTTAGGAAAAACAGATACATCTGCATTTTGTGCAAGTGATATTCCAGCTGTGTTAGATTACACAAAAGATATTTGCGCTTTAGAAGATGGACAGATGGCCGTATTAAAACCTGGAAGTATTGAAGTCTATGATTTCTTTGGAGATCCTGTTTCAACAAATTGGATGCATATTTCATATGATGCTTGTGCAGCTCAAAAAGGTGGATATGATACTTTTATGCAGAAGGAAATGCATGAACAGCCATACGTAATCAAAGAAACGTTAAGAGCGCATATTGAAAATAATTTGGCAATGCCAGAATTATCTGGTTTAGATGTTTCAAAAATCAATCAAATTTATTTGATTGCATGTGGAACAGCTTATCATGCGAGTTTGTATGCTCAATATTTATTGCGCACATGGATTGATTTACCGATTTACTGCATTAGTGCAAGTGAGTTTAGATATGGAAATTATCGAATTGATGAAAACACTTTATGCATCTTTGTTTCACAATCTGGAGAAACAGCCGATACTTTGGCAGCATTAAAACTTTCGAAAGAAAACAAAGCCCAAACACTATCTGTGACAAATGTGTTAGGTTCTAGTTTAGCTCGATTATCTGATTACGTTTTATATACTTGTGCTGGACCAGAAATTGCGGTCGCAAGTACAAAAGCTTATACAACTCAACTTGTGTTGTTGGCATGTCTATGTTTAAAGTTAGCGTCTTTATTTAATAAGGGTGTGGTATGTAAAAATCATATGATCAATCAGTTGAAACAAATGCCAGATGCAGTTGAACAAATGCTTGCACAAGAAGAAAAAATGGCTGAATTTGCTAAACTATTAACGAATCAAAAAGATGCATACTTTATTGGTAGACAACTGGATTATTTAAGTGTTTTAGAAGGTGCGTTAAAACTAAAAGAAGTTTCGTATGTGCATGCCGATGCATATATGGCTGGTGAATTGAAACATGGTCCAATCGCATTGATCGAAAAAGATACAGTTGTGATTGCGTTAGCTACACAGCCTAGTGTTGCACAAAAGACAATTTCTAACATTTTAGAAACAGTGGCTCGAGGAGCCAAGGTCATTTTGATTGCATCTCAAAATCAGAATACAGAAGGTTTTGAGTATGTGATTCGCATTCCAGATGTAGATCCATTACTAAGTTGTATTCCAGCAACTGTCTTGTTGCAGGAATTAGCTTACTATGTCGCAAAAGAAAAAGGTTGCGATGTAGATAAACCTCGTAACCTTGCAAAAAGTGTAACTGTAGAATAATTATTCTTTAATTTCCGTGATGATATAGTGAATGGTTTGATCTAAACCATTCTCAGATAAGTATTTTAATAAATGATGGATGAGGGCGTCTGTTTCAGGATGAATCAGAATTTTACCTCGTCCATTTTCATAATATTCAAGTGCACTAGAATCTGTGTATTTTTCTTTTTGATAGATCATACTTGCGGCGACTCGATCACAAAACATTTCAATGACATAGTTTGTAGGCATCTTACATGCATAAATGCCATCTACTCCAAAATCAAGCCAATATTCCCAATGATGTTTGTTTCTTCCTTTATGATGTAACCAACCTAATGAATACCCTTTTTCTTCTTTCTCAGCATCTATAGGAGAGCGGAATCCTTGATAATAATGAAAACCTGTCTTTAATTCAATATAAGAGTATTTGCTTAAATCATGGAGTAAACCTTGTTTATATAGGTGACAACGAAAACAAAGCCAAGTAACTTTTACTTTGTGCTTGTTGATCGTATGTAAATGAGATAATACTTTATTCATAAATTCACTTCTTTCTTGCCTATTTTATCATATGAATAATAAGAAAACCATTCTAGTGTTGGCGTCTAGAATAGTTTCTTTTGTTTATTATTAGGAGAGAGATATGAATAAATGAGGATTGGATTTAAAATTGAACTAAATTTTCATAATTTACATAAAAATCTAGTGTACATAGACAAATGTTCGTGAATGAAATACGAAAAATCAAATGAAAGCGAATACAAAGAAAATGCTTGATATAAAGACAAAATGCTGTGTTTTGTTCATGAAAAATATACATAAATGTAAATTTGTATGTAAATTTATTTCTTAAACCCTTGAAAACGTGTTTCTAACATAGTATAATTTCATCACACATAGTGAGCAAAACTATAGGAGGAAAGAGAAATGAATAAACAAAGAATTGTTGCTGGTTTAGCATCTGTAGCAATGGCTTCTACTTTAGTAGCATGTTCAGGCGGATCTAGCAGTGACGCAAAAACATTAACAGTATCTGTAAACCAAAGTTTAACAGGACAGTTTACACCTCAATATGCATCAAGTGCTTATGATCAATATGTAGTAAACTTATGCTACGAATCAATGTTAAAGTACAATGCGGAAAACGAATTGGAACCAGTATTGGCAAAAGATTTACCAGAAGTAAGTGAAGATGGTTTAACATTAACTTACAAATTGGAAAAAGGACACAAATTCAGTGATGGAACTGAAGTAACAGCAAAAGACGTTAAATTTACATTCGCAACATTAGCTGACCCAAGCTATGCTGGTCCTAATGGTGGTGGATTGGAAAACCTAGTAGGATATAAAGAATATAATAGCGGAGCTGCTAAAGAATTAACTGGTATTGAAACACCAGATGATTATACAGTTGTATTCCACTTAGTATCACCTCAAATCGATGCAATTTCAACATTTGGTGCAATGGGAATCACTAGTGCAGATCACTACTCAAAATATAAACAAGGTAAAGTAAGTGTTGTAGAAAAGAACCAAGAAGAAACTTGTGGTTCTGGTGCTTACCAATTAAAGAACTATGATAAAGCAAGTGGAGCTTCATTTGTTCGTAATGAAGAATTCAAACCTGAAAAGGGACAATACCAAGTAGATCGTATTGTTATGAAGAAAACAGATGTTTCTACAGAAGTTTCAGAATTGAAAAAAGGAACTGTTGACTTAATTCCAGAAGTAATTGAAACAACTAAAGTAAGTGATGCAAGTCAAGATGACAATATCACAATGAACTACTACACTCGTAGTGCTGTTGGTTTTGTAGCTATGAACGCTAACAATGGAGCTACAGCTGACAAAGCTGTACGTCAAGCATTGATGTATGCGACAGATCGTCAAGGATTCTGTGATTCATACTTCGGATGGGACAAAAAAGCAAGTGACGAAGTTAAGAAAATTAAAGGTGGATATGTACCAGCTGCATACTGGAACCCAGCATCAGAAAACAGTGGAGCTGTAGTTCGTAATGAAGAAACAATTGATGGATTAAATACATATGCATTTGACATGGATAAAGCGAACCAATTATTAGATGAAGCTGGTTGGGTAAAAGGTTCTGATGGAATCCGTGCTAAAGACGGTCAAAAATTAGAAATCAAATTCTTATGTTCAGAAGGTAACTCAGTACTTGAAACTTTAATTCCTATGGTTAAGAAAACTTATGGAGATTTAGGTGTTGATTTGAAACAAACTACAGTTGACTTCTCTACATTATTAAGTAACATTCAAGATGAAAGCCACGATAGCGAATGGAATATGTGCTTCTTAGCTACTGGATTTACAAGTAACCAAGATACTTCAGCTAATGATTCATATACAAACAATCCAGAAAACATGGCTGTAAATAACTACTCTCGTATCAATGATCAAGCATTAGTTGACCAATTAACTAAAGCTCGTGCTGATTCAGATGCTGCTAAATCAAAAGCTGATTATGTTGAAGCTATGAAGATGGCTGCTGATGATGCAGGATACATGCCAGTTTATTCAGGTATGATGTTCAACCTTTACAATAAGAAAGTTGACTTGACTGGAACAGGAACATTACGTAACTGGTCTCAATCAATGGATACAATTACTGTAAAATAAGTTTAAAAATTGCAGAAAGGTGTGTTAAAATAGTGGATGTTAAAGGACGAATGTTCATTGACAGAAACGCTGCAACGTTAAATAGTCTGCATGAAAACTCGTGGATTGTTTATAAAATTAAGGGCAAGCCGTATTGACTTGCTCTTATATGCATTTAGTGGATAGAAAGGATCGATAACTATGCTAAAGTATGTATTTAAAAGAATTTTAGCGATGATTCCTGTCCTTTTCATCATTTCAATCGTTATTTTCGGTACCGTAAAGGCGATGCCAGGTGATGAGGTTACAGCTTACTTTGGAGCCGGTTCAAAGGTTACACAAGAACAACGTGATCACGTTCGTGAGTTGTTAGGATTGGATAAATCGTTACCTGAACAATATGTACGTTGGATTGGACGTATGTGTACAGGAGATTTAGGATCAAGTATTACTCTTAAAAAACCAGTTGGAACTATTATTGGTGACTATGTATGGAATACATTCTATTTGAATGTTGTATCATTAATTGTGGCCTTGATTTTTGCTATTCCAGTTGGAATAAAACAGGCAGTAAAGAAAGGTTCAGTGTTTGATAACTTCTGGACTGTATTCTCATTGTTAGGAATAAGTGTTCCAACATTCTTCTTTGCCTTAGTATTAATTTTCTTCGTTGGTTTGCAAATTCCAGGTATGCCTATCAACGGTATGCGTGACACAATGCTATCAAGCTTTGGTTACTCAAGTATTTTCCAAGAAATTGGAGATATCGCATTACACTCAATTTTACCTGTAATCGTATTGGCGTTTAGTTCATTTGCGTCATTCTCACGTTATGTACGTAACTCTATGGTTGAAGTCATCAACATGGATTATGTTCGTACAGCACGTTCAAAGGGTCTTAAAGAAAAGACTGTTATTTACAAACATGCATTTAAAAATGCTCAAATTCCTTTAGTAACATTACTAGGATTGTACATTCCATCATTATTCTCAGGAGCCGTAATTTTGGAATCTGTATTTATCTGGCCAGGAATTGGTAAAGTATTAATTGATGCGATTAACCAACGTGATAACTCTTTAGTTATGGCTTGTTTGATGTTTAGTGCCTTGTTGATGTTGTTAGGAAACTTATTGTCTGACATTTGTTATACATTAGTTGATCCACGTATCAAGGTTGATGAATAGGAGGGAACTATAGATGGCTAAAAAAGATGCTGTTGTTTTAGAATCTGGCGAAAAAATCGAATCTATAGGTCCTTGGACCATAGCATGGCGTAAGTTCAAACAGAACCGTGTTGCCATGGCTGGTTTGATTATCTTTATTTTAATTGTTATTGCTGTTATTGTTATACCACCAATGCTTGGATATAGCGTAAATGACTATGATTTATCAAATCCTAACTTAGCTCCAGGTGGAGAACATTTATTAGGTACAGATAAACAAGGTCGTGACTGCTTATTCCGTTTATTCTTAGGTGGACGTATCTCTATCATGGTTGGTGTTATTGCTGCCGTTATTACTGTCATCTTAGGATGTACAATTGGTGGTATTTCTGGATATTATGGTGGAAAATTGGATAACTTATTAATGCGTTTTGCTGAAATCGTTTATTCATTACCATTTACACCAATGATCATTGCGGTTGCCGCAACAATGTTGTGGGTTCCACAAAGTCAAAAAATGTATACTGTATCATTATTAATTGGTTTATTATCATGGCCAGGACTAGCACGTTTAGTTCGTGGACAGATTTTGACTTTACGTGAACAAGAATTTATGCAAGCTTGTGAAGCGTTAGGTATTTCAGATTTCTCAAAAATCTTTAAACACTTACTTCCAAACGTTATTTCTTTAGTAATCGTAAATGCCACACTACAAATGGCAAGTGCTATTTTGACTGAAGCTGGTTTATCATTCTTAGGTATGGGTGTTACTGCACCAACTCCATCTTGGGGTAACTTAATGAACTTGGCACGTGATTCTTACGTGTTCCAAAACTATCCTTGGGAATGGATGCCTGCTGGTTTAATGTGTTTATTAACAGTAATCTCTATCAACTTGATTGGTGAAGGGTTACGTGATGCATTTGACCCTAAAGAATTACAGTAGTTAGGAGGATACACAATGTCTGTAAATAAAAAAGTAATTAAAGTGGAAGACCTTCGTGTATACTTCCATACTAAAAAAGGTGATTCAAAAGCAGTTGATGGAAACCACTTTACAATGTATGAAAATGAAACACTTGCGATCGTAGGTGAATCAGGTTGTGGTAAATCTGTAACTGCCATGTCTATTTTAGGCTTAGTAAGTGAACCAGGAGAAATTATGCCTGGATCACAAATCGTATATATGGGAAATGTAGATCGTGATGAAGACGGTTTGAACTTAGCAACAGCTACAGATGAACAAATTCGTCATATTCGTGGTAACGAAATTTCTATGATTTTCCAGGAACCAATGTCAAGTTTGAACCCGGTTATTACAGTTGGGGATCAAATTATGGAAAACATTTTGACGCACGAAGAAGTTTCTAAAGAAGAAGCTAAACAACGTGCAATTGATTTGTTGGCAGAAGTTGGTATTTCTCGTCCAGAAAAAGTTGTTGATAACTATCCATTCCAATTATCAGGTGGTATGTGTCAGCGTGTAATGATTGCGATGGCTCTATCTTGTCATCCAAAATTATTGATTGCCGATGAACCAACAACAGCTCTAGACGTTACAATTCAGGCTCAGATCCTTTCTTTAATGAACAAATTAAAAAATGAAACAGGTACATCTATCATGTTGATCACACACGACTTAGGTGTAGTTGCTCAGGTTGCCGATAACGTTAACGTTATGTATGCAGGTAAAGTTGTTGAAACAGCTCCTGTTGAAGAATTGTTCAGCAACCCTAAACACCCATATACAATTGGATTAATGAATTCAATGCCTTCATTAGCTGAAGAAGGTAAACGTTTAAATACAATTGAAGGTAGTGTACCTAACCCATTGTATTTACCAAAAGGATGCTACTTTGCAGATCGTTGTCCATATGTAACAGATCGTTGTAAAGAAGGTCAACCAGTAGATACAAAAGTTAAATCACGTCACCATGTATGGTGCTTCAAAGTTGAAGAAGAAATGAAACAGGAGGGATAGTCATGGCAGAAAAAAGAAAAATTCTTGAAGTAAAACACTTAAAAAAATACTTCCCTCTAAAAAAAGGAAAATTTAAAGAAGGCGACCCATGTGTTAAGGCCGTAGATGATATTACTTTCGACTTATACGAAGGTGAAACATTAGGTCTAGTAGGTGAATCAGGATGTGGTAAATCTACTTTAGGTCGTACAATCATTCGTCTTTATGAACCAACAAGCGGAGAGGTAATCTTCGAAGGTGAAGATGTAGCAAAAAAATCTCGTAAAGAAATGCGTGCTTTACGTGAAGAAATGCAGTTTATCTTCCAGGATCCATATTCTTCATTGAATCCACGTATGACTGTATTCAATATTTTGGCTGAACCATTGATTGCTCACGGAAAATTCAAACGTGGTCCAGAACTAGATGCATATGTTAAAAACCTAATGGACCGTTGTGGTTTGCCAAGCTACTATTGCTATCGTTATCCTCACCAATTTTCAGGTGGACAAAGACAACGTATTGGTATCGCACGTTCATTAGCGTTAGATCCAAGCTTCATTATTTGTGATGAACCAGTAAGTGCATTGGACGTTTCTATCCAATCACAAATCATCAACTTAATGAAAGATATGCAAGAAGAAAAGAACATTTCCTATATCTTCATTTCACACGACTTGTCAGTTGTAAAACACATTTCTGACCGTGTAGGTGTAATGTATTTAGGTAGTATGATGGAACTTGCAGATAAGAATGAAATCTACTCTAACCCTCAACACCCTTATACAAGAGCGTTGATTGGTGCAATTCCTTTACCAGACCCTACAAAACGTAAAGAAATGCAAGTTATTCAAGGTGAAATTCCAAGTAACGTAAACATTCCTAAGGGATGTAAATTCAACCCTCGTTGCCCATTTGCGAAAGATATTTGTCGTGAACAAGAACCAGCAACAAAAGAGGTTAAGCCAAATCACTTTGTTAAGTGTCACTTTGGAGGTGAATTCTAATGTCTAAACGCCCATCTATGCGTGAGATGTTAGAAAAAAAAGATAAACAAAAAGGTAAAGAAGATCGTCTTGAAAAAGGGGATTTTCTAGCCTTATTAATTGCAGCTAGTAGTACATTCTGGCCAATTTTATTAGGTGCCATTGTTATTTTAGCGCTATTAATTTTTGGTTGGAATGCCATCTTTGCATAATACGAGAAGCTTTCGGCTTCTCTATTTTTTTAGGAGAAAGATATGAAATTTACAGATTATAAATATGAACATATGGATATTGAAGCTTTGCAGGCACAATTAAAGGCGATTTGTTCAAAATTACAGAATGCAGCTTCTTATGATGATTTTAAAAATGCGTTTATTGAATTGAATGACGTAAATAAATATATCCACACAAATCAGACTCTTGTTGAAGTGCGTCATACAGTAGATACAAGAGATGAATATTATACAAAAGAAAATGACTTTTTAAATGAAATGCTTCCAGTATTAAAGGAAGATATTGTGAATTGTAATAAGGCTGTAATGGAAAGTTCTTTTGTATCTGAATTAAAGAAAGAAGTACCAGAAACATATTTCTTACAAAGAGAAATGGAAGAGAAATCGTTTGATCCAATTATCATTCCTGAAATGCAGGAAGAAAATAAATTAGCTTCTAAATACCAAGCAATCATTGCGAGTGCACAAATTGAATTTGATGGTGAGACATATACGCTTGCTGCTTTAGAAGTAAAGACAAATGATAAAGACAGAGATACTCGTAAACGTGCAATGCAAGCCTATTGGGGATGGTATGACGAACATGCTAAAGAAATTGGTGAAGTTTATGATCAATTAGTGCATGTGCGTACGCGTATGGCCAAGAAATTAGGATATGAAAACTATATCGAACTTGGTTACTATCGCATGATGCGTTTTGACTACAATAAAAATGATGTAGAAAACTATCGTAAACAAGTATTAGAAGATGTTGTCCCATTAGATAATGAGTTGTATGCTCGTCAACAAAAACGTTTGGGTTATGATACTTTGCATGCTTGGGATGAAAAGTTTGAATTCACTTCAGGAAATCCAGCGCCTAAATATAGTCGTGAAGAATTAGTCAAACGTGCATTAAAGATGTATCAAGAACTAGATCCTAAAACAGGTGAATTCTTTGAATTTATGACAGAAAGAGAATTGCTAGATCTAGATTCAAAGCCTGGTAAAGCAGCTGGTGGATATTGTACATTCATTCCAAATTATCAATCTCCATTCATCTTCGCAAACTTTAATCAGACAAGCCATGATGCTGAAGTACTAACACATGAAGCAGGACATGCTTTCCAAGTATATTCAAGTAAAGATATTTTCCCTATTGATTGTGTATGGCCTACTTATGAATCTTGTGAAATCCACTCTATGTCTATGGAATTTTTTACATATCCATGGATGAAATCTTTCTTTGAAGAAGATGTAGATAAATATTACTTCAATCATTTGTCAGGAGCGGTTAAGTTCTTACCTTATGGAGTTTTAGTGGATCACTTCCAGCATGAAGTATATGAAAAACCAGAAATGTCTTGTGAAGAAAGATTGGCTACTTGGAGAAAGTTGGAAAAACAATACTTGCCTCATAAAAACTATGAAGGTATTGATATTCTAGAAAAAGGTGGATGGTGGATGCGTCAGCTTCACATTTTCATGGATCCATTCTATTATATTGATTACACATTAGCTCAAGTATGCGCGCTTCAGTTCTGGGCTCGTATTCAAAAGAATGACAAAAAGGCTTTTGAAGACTATAAACACATTTGTAAGATTGGTGGAACATTGCCGTTCAGAAAAATTGTAAAAGAAGCAGGATTAAAGGTTCCTTTTGAATCAGGATGCTTAAAAGATACTGTTCAATTGGTTCGCGAATGGTTTGAAAAAGCAGATGATTCACAATTTTAAAAAAACATCTTGCGATTTGAAAAAAGGCTTGCTATAATTGTATAGCACTTACTTTGGGTCAATATGACTTAAGGCGGAAGGAGGATACATCGATATGAAACAAGGAATTCATCCTAATTATCATAAAGTTAAATGTATCTGTACATCTTGTGGTGCAGAATTCGAAACAGGTAGTACAATCAAAGGTGATGAATTACGTGTAGATACTTGCAGTAACTGCCACCCATTCTTCACAGGTCGTCAACGTTTCGCTGCTGCTCAGGGACGTATTGAGAAATTTAACAAGAAATATGGTTTGAAGTAGAAATATAATGACAGTGTCAGAAATGGCACTGTTTTTTATTTTGGTTATAAAAAAACGCTATTAAAAATTAAATATCCTTTAAAATAGGTGTTTAAAGCTTGCTTGGTTATATTAAAATGATTAAATGTACACAAGAAATAACTGTGGTATTTGAAAACTTCTATTGCTACGTTTATAATAAAGACAATAAATTAAAAATAGAGAGGTGTATTAAAGTGAAAAGAGCTAAAAGAATGTATGTATTTCAATCTTCTATATTTACAGAATTGAAAAATATGAAGCTGGATTATACACAAAGAACAGGAAATGAAACAATTGATTTTTCAGTTGGATCGCCAAATATTGCGCCTGAACCATCTATTATGAAGGTACTGCAAGAATCAATTATGGTTCCAGAAAACTATAAGTATGCGATCAATGAATTACCTGAAATGAAATCTGCCATTCATGACTGGTATAAAAACCGTTATCATGTAGAACTTACAAATGATGAAATGATTTGTCTACAAGGATCTCAAGAAGCTTTAAGCACTTTGTTTCTAGCTATGTGTGATCCAGGTGATATTGTAT
The DNA here is from genome assembly GCF_003436425.1 of Eubacterium sp. TM05-53. Classification (GTDB taxonomy): domain Bacteria; phylum Bacillota_I; class Bacilli_A; order Erysipelotrichales; family Erysipelotrichaceae; genus Holdemanella. The sequence goes on along the minus strand of NZ_QSPK01000012.1, from coordinate 7,078 downwards.
TGGTGCCTGACCCTTATTACCCAATTTTTAGTGATGGACCAAAGATTGCAGGGGCTAAAGTAGAATATATGCCTTTGTTGCAAGAGAATAACTATGTCATTCAATTGGATCAAATTGATGAAGAAATTGCGAAAAAAGCGAAGATGATGATTGTATCTTATCCAAACAATCCAACTTGTGCTATAGCACCAGATTCATTCTATGAAGAGTTGATTCAGTTTGCAAAGAAATATGATATTGTAGTTTTACACGATAATGCATATAGTGAACTTGTATTCGATGGTAAAGTAGGAAAGAGCTTCTTATCTTTTGAAGGAGCTAAAGAAATAGGAATTGAATTGAATTCTTTCTCGAAAACATATGGAATGGCCGGTGCAAGACTTGGTGTATGTGTTGGTAATAAAGAAGTGATTGATTGTTACAATACTCTTAAATCAAATATGGATTATGGAATCTTCTTACCTATACAATATGCAGGTATTGAAGCACTAAGACATGGAGGCGCAAGTATTCACTCAACTTGTCAGGCTTATCAAGATCGAAGAGATGCTCTATGTGAAGCATTCGATGAAGTAGGATGGCATATTAATAAGAGTCCTGCAACAATGTTCGCATGGGCAAGAATTCCAGATCAATATGAAGATTCATATGCCTTCACAAAAGATTTGATGGAAAAAACAGGTGTTGTCGTTACACCTGGCCAGGCTTTTGGCGTTCATGGTACTAGATATGTGCGTTTAGCTCTTGTCCAAGATATTGAGGATATCCAAAAAGCGGCAGAAAGAATAAAAAAATCTGAAATTTTTAAGTAAAGTGCAAAAATTTGCACTTTTTTTTCGTATAAGAGTATATGAAGTGTAATCGATGTCAAAATGAAGATCCTAAATTATTTGCGTATGATCATGGAGTTTATTATTGTCGTAAATGCATTGATTTTTCTAGGTTGGAGGTTAATGAAAAAATAAATCCTGTTAAATTGAAGCATAGAACGTGGAAGGGTAAACCTAAACTTGATTATGAACTTACTGCTTCGCAAAAATGTGCAAGTCACGAAGTATATCAACATTTAAGTAAAGGAAAAGACGTAATACTTTACGCCAGTACAGGTGCCAGGCAAAACAGAAATTTGTTTTGAAAGTATCTGTGGATATTTAGCACAAGGAAAGAAAGTAGGGTTTGCAATCAGTCGAAGACAGGTTGTTCTTGAAATCGCAAATCGTTTGCGGATAGCGTTTCCTGAATTAAGCGTATGTGAAGTTGCTCAAGGATTTACCCAAGTTACAGATGCAGACCTTATTGTATGTACGACACACCAGTTATATCGCTATCCATATGCCTTTGATTTATTGATTTTAGATGAGCTGGATGCCTTTCCTTTTGTGGGGAATGAAGTGTTACAAGCCATCGCGAATCAGGCGTGTATTGGTCAAAAATTAATGTTGAGTGCAACACCAGATAAAGAGAGTATGGAACTTGTGAAACAAAAGAAAATAGAGCTTGTGTGTTTGTTTGAAAGGCCACATAAACATCCGTTGATTGTACCTAAAGTGATACAGGTATCTATTTTTATTCAAGTATGGATCGTGATTTATTTGTGCATAAAATTTCAAAAAGAGGGGAAACAAACATTGGTTTTTGTACCTCGAAAAAATGATGGAAAGTGGATGAAGATGATTCTAAATGTATTTGTGAAGACAGATTTTATTCATTCTTCCACACAAAATAAAGATGAAATTTTAGATTGCTTTCGCAATAAAGAATTGAGTGCTTTAGTTTGTACCACACTATTAGAAAGAGGAATCACGATTCCAAGCGTTCAAGTTGTTGTTTTTAAAGGAGATCATTCCGTTTTTACCACGGCCAGTCTCATTCAGATCTTTGGGCGTGTGGGGCGAAGTTTTAAAGATCCAGAGGGAAAGGGTGTGTGTTTATGTCAAGCTTCAAGCGAATCTATCAAAGATTGTGTGAGCCAAATTACGAAGATGAACGATACTGTTTATGTTGCCACAAAAAAATGAGTGAAATTCGCAATTTTGAGATTTTCTTTTATAATGACCTTTTGATATGTCCAGATTGTTCAAAGAATTTTAAGATACATAAACAAGTCTATAATATAGATGGTATCCCTTTATATGTTCTCTATGAGTATGATGAGTTTTTAGAGAGGTTGTTTTTTCAGTATAAGGAACAAAGGGATGTTGTATTAAAAGATGTTTTTTTGTGTGAACACTTATATTTAAAGAAGATCTTTAAAAAATATTGTGTCTGTACTTTATGCAGTAGTGATGCAAAACGCATGGAAAGGGGATTTGAACCAGCTATTGATATGTATTCGTCGTTAGATGTTTTTGTTCATTCTCCTTTCTACAAAAAGAAGGATATAAAGCAGTCTTCAGCAACAAAATTGCAAAGATCACAAATTAAGAATGCATTGGGCTTGAAACAATTGTATCCATTGCCTAAAAAGAAAATATTATTGGTGGATGATGTTTGTACAACTGGAAGTACACTATTGGCTGCAAAGCAGTTGATTCATCCGGACTGCATGTTTGTTTTAGCGGCACATCCACTTTGGATTTTGGCAAATCAAGAAAACATAGTGGTCAAATCAAAGGGGTTTTGGTAAAATAGTCTAGAAGGGGCGATAGAAGCTATGGATAAGAAAAAAAAGAATGAGAATGATGAGATTTCTCAATTACTAGATTCATTTCAAACAAACGAGGAAGATACATTAGAACAAAAAATGGATCAATTCACAAAGAAACAAACTCGTAGTCGAGTAGAAAAACATAAACCCGAACCGGAAATTCCGTTTCAAGCAAAAAAAGTGGAATCTTCACTAGGAGATACGTTTGTGGTTGGGTCGAAAGATTTAAATGAGCCTAAAGAAGATCTTTCTGCAACACGTACAGTAATGTGGAATGCAGATGATTTAAAACAGGAAGCAGATTCTACAAATCAAACTGTTGTGATTGATGATGATGAAATTCAGTCCTTGTTGGAGGAGGGTAAGGGTCCTCAACTAAAAAGAGAAGTTATCAACAAGAAAAAAGAGCCAAGCCAAAAGAAATCAGCACCAAAAAAGAGCCATTCTAAAACTGGAATGTATGTTGCCTTAGGTGTTGTGGGTGTATTGTTGGTTTCATTATTGATATTTGGTGGTATGAAACTAATGACTGGTGGATTGTCTGGTTCCGATGAAAAAACATCAGAAGTTCAAAAGAAGAATTATCAGGAATTATTAGATTTTGCGAATAACTATGATTCTTTATCTTCAAGTGATCAAAAGGAAATTGTTAATCTTGAAAGTAAATATAACAGTTTAACGCGTAAACAAAGAGAGAAGATTGATGAAATCTTAGAAAAGGCTACAGGAAAAAACTTTAATGAATTGCTTGCGAGTGCAAATAAGAAGACAAGTACAAAGAAAGACAACAACAACACTGAAATTGCTGAAAAGAAGGCACAGTTGAAACAAAAGATCAATGATCTTAAAAAACAGTTGTTGAGTGCACAATCCGAATTAGAAAATGCACAAAAGGCACAATCGGATGCGCAAAGTGATGTGGATTCGTTACAGGCACAGATTGATTCTGCAGGTAGTGGTGTAAGTGATGCTCAAAGTGCTGTGATTAGCGCACAAGCTGATTATGACAATGCGCAAAGCGCACTACAGGCATGCGAGAATCGTCGTAGTGAATTGGAACAAATTCCAAACAGTGAATTAACACAAGATCAATATACTGAGTTACAGCAGTTGTATGCTGAACATCAGGGATTGGTTGATAATGTAAATACAACAAAGTCGGCATTGGCTGATGCAAAATCGGCATTAAGTGCTGCACAAAAGAATTCAGATACTTCTTCTTTAGAAAATAAGTTGAAATCTGCAAAGACTAAATTAGATGGTGCAAATTCAGATGTAACGGATGCACAATCAAAAGTGGATTCTTTGAATTCTCAAATTACGGATTATCAAAATCAATTGAATCAATTAGATTAGACAATACAAAATGTATTGTCTTTTTCTATATGTGACCTTTTAATGTCTTTGGATTTTTGTTAGAATAGATACGGAAAGTCAGGTGAAAATATGCGTAATGCGATTGTTCTGGCGGCAGGAAAAGGAACTCGAATGAAATCAGATCGTAGCAAACTAATGCATACGATTATTGATCGTTCAATGTTGGCTTATATCATTGATGCTTTAAAAGCTGTATCTGTAGAAAGAATTGTAGTGATTGTTGGATATCAAGCTGAAAGTATCAAGGAAGCTTTTCCGGATGTTGAATTTGCTTTGCAGCAACCACAATTGGGGACAGGTCATGCGGTTATGCAAGCTACACAATTAAAGGATGAAGATGGGGATACATTGATTATCAATGGGGATGGACCTTGTATTCAGCCTGAGACATTGGAAAAACTATTCCAAACCAATCAAGATGCATCATTAACTTTATTAACTTCTGTATTGGATGATGGAGCTCATTATGGTCGTATTGTTCGTGATGAAAATAGTCATGTTCAAGCGATTGTAGAGGCAAAAGATTGTACAGAAGAACAAAAACAAATTTGTGAAATCAATGCGGGTATGTATTGTTTCAAAAATAGAGATTTATTTGATAATCTTGATAAATTAACAACAAACAATGCTCAACACGAGTATTACTTAACGGACTTGGTTAAGATTTTAGCTAATCAAGGAAAGGTTGTTAAAGGATTGGTAGTTGAAGACCGTGATGAAGTTATGGGAATCAATGATTGTGTAGAATTACATAAAGCGTATGAATGGATGCGCAATCGAATCAACAATAACTGGATGAAAGAAGGGGTACAGATTGTAGACCCTATGCGAACAGTTATTGGAAAAGATGTAGCGATTGGACATGATGTAATTATTCATCCAAATGTTGAAATTCTTGGTAACACAGAAATTGGTAATTTCGTTGAGATTTTGCCAGGGTCTTATTTGAATAATTCAAAAATTGAAGCTCGTGCTATTGTAGATTCAAGTAAAGTCGTCAATTCTTGCATAGAAGAAGGTTCTGTTGTAGGACCTATGTCTTATGTAAGCAACAATAAAACCATAAAATAAGCCTGATAAGGTATGAGAAAGGATAAATCATGAAAAACACTGTTGTATTTGCTTTATCATCTAGCGTTGGTTTAGCAGAAGATATTTGTAAAGAATTAGGATTGGAATTAGGTAAATGTGAAGTTAAACATTTTGCGGATGGAGAAATCTTAGTAGAACTTGGAGAATCTGTTCGTGGAAAACACGTATATTTTGTACAAAGTACAAATAAACCTGTAAACTCAAATTTAATGGAAATTTTAATTGGTATTGATGCATGTAAACGTGCAAGTGCTGCAAGCATCACTGCTATCATTCCATATTTTGGATATGCACGTCAGGATCGTAAAGCGAAACCTCGTCAGCCAATTACTTCTAAATTAGTTGCTAGTTTATTAGAAAGAGCTGGAGCTGATCGTGTAGTTACAGTTGACTTACACGCTACTCAGATTCAAGGATTCTTTGATATTCCAGCAGACGATATTACTGCGAATGGATTGATTGCTGATTACTTCAAACACCAAGAAGGATTAGGTGAAATCGTAGTTGTATCTCCTGATCACGGTGGAGCTGTACGTGCTCGTAACTTAGCAAATGCATTAGGTGCACCTATCGCAATCATCGACAAACGTCGTCCTAAACCAAACGTAGCAGAAGCTATGAACTTAATTGGTGATGTTGATGGTAAAACTGCAATCATCATCGATGACATGGTAGATACAGCTGGTACATTAACTGCTGGTATCAAAATGTTGAAAGACAAGGGTGCTAAAGCTGTTTATGCATCATGTTCACATGGTATCCTTTCAGGACCTGCTATCGATCGTTTAAAAGCTGCTGAATTAGCTGGATTCGTTTGTACAAATACAATTGATCAAACAGAAAATCAAAAAGTTTATCCAGAAATGACTGTTCTTTCAATGGCACCATTGTTAGCTGGATTAATTCATGCAGTTGAAGAAAATTCTTCATTATCAGAAGTATTAGCACACGCATTTGATGACTAATATGGAACCATTGTTTATTGGTTATCCGCCCTGTTCAACTTGTAAAAAAGCATATAAAGCTTTGCAAGAGTTGGGAATAGAAGCTACATATCGAAATATTAAAGAAGAAAATCCAACAAAAGAAGAGATTCAAAGCTGGATCCATCGTGGTGTGGAATTAAAGAAATTATTTAATACAAGTGGTATGTTGTATCGTGAATTAAATGTAAAAGAAAAACGCGAAACATATACAGAAGAACAATTGATTGAATTACTTGCTTCAAATGGTATGTTAGTAAAAAGACCGATTGTAATTCAAGGGGATACTATTATCATAGGAAACAAAGTTTCAGAATACGAAAACTTACAAAAATAGTTGGGGTCTAGATACGCTATAAGATTACATAGGGTAATGTGCTAGGCAGCTTAAAATTCGCTCCGAAGTATTTTGGGGCGTTTTTTGTTATACTGGTTTTGAAAGGATTTATCAGATGACAAAAAAAAAACGAAATACATTTCCGCCAAGATTTGTTTCCCTCGCTTTTCCCCCACCAAGCCACCTGAAAGGTATGCTTATGTTACACTTTTATACTACTGACAACATCACACAAAATCAAGAGGCTTATAATACTTTAGTGATTACGCATGAAATAATCTTCAATTTTCCATGTTTGAAGATTATTTATTTTTTTATATACTTTAATAGTGTATTGGTGTACACTATTATTATGAAAAGATATGTTACTTATCCTGACTGGGTTGAAAAGTTTCGTTCTCCTGGTCATACAATCAAAAAAACGAAGCAAGGCTATGGTCTTTATTCGTGTACTTCTAAATATGTGCCTGGTGGTAAACCTAAAAGTATCCAGACTTATCTTGGAAAAATCACACCTGATGGATTTATTCCTAAATCTGTCGTTTCTAAGCATCCTGTCTATGTTGAATACGGGTTGAGCCACTTCATTATTTCAAGCTTTAAACGAGATCTGATTCGCAGTTCTTTTAGAGCTACAGATGA
>NZ_QSPK01000119.1 GCF_003436425.1 Eubacterium sp. TM05-53 | reverse complement strand
GTATAAATGATAAAAACCAGAATTATAACAATGTCACCAAATTGCTAGTTAAGCCTAACAATAATTCACGGCAATAAATAATATTGAAATATTATTTGGACAATTTAGTAGAGTTAAGTACAAGTTGATACACCGAGTTGTGTAAAGTAGCATGGAGATAGCATCAAGATAGCAAATAACTTATTACCATCGAAATATGCGATAAATAATGATTTTTTATTGACCACAAATTCTCATTCAATTAACTAAACGTTAATTATATTATCGTACAAGAGATATCAAGATCATGGATTTGTTCCATGGTCTTTTTTTCTTATTTTATAAAGAAAGCACCCATTTAAGGGTGCATAAGTGTGAATTCAGGTAACCTCCGTGGTAACCTCCGTGGTAACCTCCGTGGTAACTTCCGTGGTAACCTCCGTGGTGTATGAAAGACTTATTTAGTGTTAAAGTAACCACCAGATCTGTTTGTACCTTTGAATACAACGATTTCTTTTTTCTTTAATGCTCGTATGGCATTATCAACGGTAGTCTTATTAAATCCTAGTAAGGAGGCTATATTGGTCATGTTTATTCCATTATTAGATTTGATGATTTCATATACCATAAGTTGTTTTTCTGGTAAATCAGTAGGATCAAATAGTTTGTTCTTTGTTTCGTCATTTCTGATTTTTCTAGATAAGATTGTATTTTCAAGTGTTAGTAGAACAGCTACCTTGTTCGGCTCACTGTATTTTGGATCTTTAAGAAAGGCTTCTTCCATATCGCTATAAATACGTTTAACACCTTCATTAAGTTCTCTGACATAGCCAAAATCAGAAAGAACTCGAGCAATCTTTGGATTTCTTGAATAACGAGTGTATTTCATATTATCTAAAGTTACGATATTTGGTAATTTCCCTGGGCTAAATATTTCCATGTGATCATTAAATAATGAGATGCGAATGTGATCACCTTGTAATGAATAATTTCTATGTGTAACGGCATTTACAATACCTTCAAACCATGGAAATTCTGGATATTCAGGAACGCTTCTAAAAATTCCATCATCGTCTAAATATTGAAAATCTCTAAGTTGTGAATACATTTTATTCTTAATATTTTCTATATAACTCGATTGATGTATAAATCGAAAATTTATAATTATTTCAAATATGCGAAATGATTAAATGTTTTAGAAATGAATAATTTTATCCCATTGTATATATCTTTCGATTCAAAAGACAGATATGATAAAGATGTAGTATTGTAATTTAGGGAGAAGAAAATGGGAGTATATGATAATTGTATTATCCTGATTCCAGCGTTGCAGCCAGATGAAAGAATGATTCAACTGATTTATGGTTTACATAATTTAGGCTTTAATAAAATCGCAATTACGGATGATGGAAGTAGTGAGGATCGACAACAATATTTTCAAGAAGCCAAATCTATGGGTGCTTGTGTTATGCATCATTCTAAGAAAATGGGAAAGGGCGTTGCGTTAAGAAGTGCATTACGATTGGCGGATGAAAAAATAGGAGAATCTGATTTCTATATAACGGCCGATTGTGATGGTCAATACTCGCCGGAAGATATTGAAAAGGTCGCAAAAGAATTATTAATGAATCCAGACTGTTTTGTGCTTGGCGTACGTACATATGTAAGAAAAAAAGGAAAGAAAGTAAGATTTTGGATGAATTCTTGCCAAAAGTTATTTTTCCGTATCACTAATCATGGTAAGGAATGTCCGGATCCTAGAAGTGGACTTCGTGGTTTTCCAGCTTCATTAAAAAAACTAGCTCTTTGTACAGAGGGAAAGTCTTATGATTATGAATTAAACTTTTTAGATGCAGCTATACAAAAAACACCAGTTGTGGTTGTACCTATAAGTTCAGAAACACATAACATCAATGAAACAAGTCATTTTCGTCCGGTTGTAGATTTACTAGGAATGTATTTAAAATTCTGGAAATATCTATTTACATCAAATGTTGCGACTGTATTTGATTTAGTTTTCTTTATAATATTTGAAAGTTTGTTTTCTAAACTCGGTACGATTTCAATTTTTGTGGCAACTATATGTGCAAGAGCTATTAGTGGTAGTGTGGGATATATATTAAATCGATATATTAGCTTTCAGAGTAAATTAAATCCAGGAAGAGAAATGGTTCGCTATTCCATTGTGTTTGTATGTCAGATGGCAGCCAGTGGAGTTTTAGTATCCTTTTTAAGCATTGTTCCAATACCAACTGTCATTGTGAAAGCAATCATAGATACGATTTTATTCTTTGTCGTTTATAATATTCAAAAAAATTGGGTATTTGCCGAGAAATAAGGAAAAGACATCCTGCTTTGGGATGTCTTTAAATTTATCTAAGCTTTTCGACTCTTTTCTTAGTATTCCAAGTACCGATGACTTCATTGACTGTAGATACAGTAACGAATGCTTCAATATCACTTTCCTGAAGATAATATAGTAATTTTTTATATTCATTTGTAGCCATGATTGTGACAAGCTCTGTATGCTCAGTCTTATCATAACCACCTTTTGCCGAATATAAAGTAACACCACGTTTTAGTGTGTTCATAATATAATCTTGAATGACTTCATATTCTTTGGATAAGATACAAATTTTCTTTTTCTTATTAAAACCATCAATAAAATAATCTACAGCCTGACCATTGGCTAGTGTTGCCAAAGCACCAACCACTAAGGCACCAATATCATACACGATTAGACTTGTTGTACAAATCAATAAGCCAACTAATGTACATGCTTTACCAAGATCCATATGTGTATATTTATTTACAATTTTCGCAATGATATCCGTTCCACCACTTGATGCGTTTACACGGAATAGAATAGTCTGTCCAAAAGCTAAAATCAATGTATAGGTAGCCATGTCAAAAACAGCATTTTGTGTTAAAGAAATATTGTTCGGATAGATTCTTTCAAACATAGCTAGAAATAAAGGCAATAATAAAGAGGCATAAATTGTTTTTGCCCCAAATTCCTTACCAATTAGAACAATACCTAAAATCAACAATAAGGCGTTGATCACAAAGGTAAGTGTAGAAATGGATAGGCTTGTGATTTTAGCTAAAACCATAGCTAAACCGGTAACACTTCCGGTGATGACTTGGCTTGGAATCAAGAAGAAATATATAGCGACACTGATGATAAACATGGCGAGTGTGATGGTCAAAAAGCTTTTTAATGTATTCGTTTTCATTTTTTCCTCCATTTCCCCGCGCCTAAAGTCGCGCGGACACAAATACTTTATTAA
>NZ_QSPK01000118.1 GCF_003436425.1 Eubacterium sp. TM05-53 | reverse complement strand
GTTTCGGCTCGTTGAGAATACTCTGAGCATAGTCGAGTAATCTCGACGGCTACTTTTTGTAGCTCTTCTAGTTCTTTTAAATCTTTCATTTTTGTCCTTTCTGGTCGTATATTGTGAAATTTTATCATTTTTACACTACCCTTTATATAAAGCTTTTTTTGGAAGTCTGTCACACGTCACACGTCACAGAATCTTTCAGGTCGTAGTATCTGAAAGATTCGCCTCGTTTCGCCGACTAGTCGTCTAAACGATTGTGACGATATTCAACACGTAATTTGTTCAATGCTTCTCGATATTCTTCTTGTGTCAGTTCCTCTGCTTGCAACTGTGCTTTCAGTTCTTTTAATTCTCGAATGAAACTAGTCTCTCCAGATAGCTCTGTCTTTAACGAGTTGTAGCAACCTCTAACAAGGTTTGCAAAATATCCTTGATAACAGATGAATTCATCATAGTACTCATCTGACATCTTTGTACGAACGTATTCATCTAGTTCCGCAAAGTTTGTAAAACTACACGCATTGACAATGGAAGCAATCGTCTTTCGCATTTCTCGTTTGTCTGCGGTCGATAATTGCTCATAAGCTCCAATATCGAAGTTGTTGCCAGAGATACGCTCTGACACGTCATACAAATGCTTATTTGCTTTCTTCGCTCCATTTGTATTGTGAATCAAATACTCATACTTGTTTCGCACGCTCACAACCATTTCGCAGTACTTGATTCCTTTGCCTTTTTGACAAAGTAAATTAAACACTTCCAGAGCGTGTTTGGTTGTTGTTGAATTGTTAAACGCAACCATGATGTGAACGTGTGCTTTTCTCAATGTAGTACCGTCTTGCAAGACGTCTTTATCATGCACACAGTAGCAATACGGTACTTGCAAAGTATCATCAATTACATCTTGCCAATTTGGAATCATTGATTCTGGATAAAGCACTGCTACAAAGTATCTAGCTTTTGCTTTTGGATTATACTTTTCTTCGCCTTGTTTTTGAATTTCTGCTTCTTCCTTTTCTTGAAGCAATTTTGAATTGTTTTCATCTACATTTTGCATTAAAAAAAATCTCCTTTCCAAAGTTAACAAAAGCACTATGGAAAAGAGATTTGAATGTCATATTTTAAAACTTTTTAATACTTTAAAACACCTTTAAGACGGCTTTTCTTATGCCGTTACAACCGTTTAAACATGTTGGTTTGCATGCTTTTTTGGTTGCGAATCAAACTTCTTATGATATAATGATTTTGTTAATATGGTTGTGGTAATTATACCACGTGGACTGGAGTGGTTACCAGTCTTTTTTTATGTCGTTTTGGGGCGAAATTCGTTTTCTATATAGGGGCGATCGCCCCGAAAACGACGTTGTTCGAAGTCCAAAGTGAGTGCCGTTCGCCTATGTTCTGCACTCTTTTTTTTGTACTTCTGAGCCTCTAAAAAGAACTTAAATCGAATAGATTTAACTCCTTTTTAGAGGTCTGAACGAGCTCCTACATACACTTGAAAAAGCTCTGAACGCTCGTATCCGTGTCCTAAATCACGACTGACACGACCCCATGCTTCTTCGTGATTTAGCCCTTTGTCTCGCCATTCGTAATAGCTTCTGGTTGCATAATTCTTTCGAATGGCATGAATACCTGTCTTAGATTCTTTGTATTTAGTAATTCCGACCTTGTTTAAATTCGTCTGGAGATAGTTGTTCACCGAGTCTTTTTTAACGAAAAAAACCTTTGAATCACGACTCGTGTGAACCATATCGATACTCTTAATTAGCTTGTTTAAGTACACTCTTTGGTCGTTATTCGTAACTTGAATCGTGCGTTCTCGATTTCCTTTTCCATGCTCGACAACAACTTTCTCGCCCGAAATAATGTCTTTGACTTTGAGATTTACGACTTCTTCAGAACGCAAACCGAATAGATAGCAACACTCCAACGCTCGTTTTGAATCGCAATCTCGTCCCTTTTCCATGACCTTCTGAAAGTCAGAATTGCTCATCACGAGCGTTCTAAGCTTTGCGTTTGCGTCCTTATTCAACGCTTGATTCTCAAGCCGTACGGCTTTTCTATCCACTTTAAACGAGTTCTTAAAGCTTGGATACGTCTCTTTGCAGCAACGCTCAAACTTTTCGAAATTTGACATATATCTGTTGAGCGTTGATGTCTTGCAGGTGCTCGATTTTTCCCTCAAAAAAGCTTCGATTTGGCTCGAACCAATGTCCTTAACGTACTTGATTTCTGGATAGTTTTCTTTCATAAACGTACCGAAATTGTGTGCCAAATCTCGCATTGAATTGAGTTGTGAGTAGGAAAAAATCTTCGCTCCGCAATCACCACCGTGCTCATTTTTGTATGAATGTTTTGATTCTCCTTTGGCGAAATTATCATAAATCGCACGGTTGAGTTGTTGTTCGATTGAATGACTCATTGCTATACCCCCCGTATTTGCAACCGTCGTTAACATCGAAAATCTTCGTTTCACTACGATTTTCTCCGTTAACGCCGATGCAAATCTATTTTCGACCGTGAAAAGTTGGCGAAAAGTTAAATTCTCGCCACGGTCTTGATGATTGATGTTCAGAAATTATCTTCGCTTGACTCTCCAAGCCAAAGACTAAATTGTTATCAATCCATAGATTGACTAAATGCCACTAGCTCACTGCTATATCATCATCTAGCTAAACATGAGCATTATTTCCAATCTGGAAACCAAGCTTCACGACAGTGGACTTTTGGATTTGTCGCTTACTTCCAACACATACCAGTGGACTGCTTTGGTTCGTATACTTCTCCTTTCTGGACACTTAGGTGTCATAAATATTCTTACACTTACAATTAGCCATACTTTTTTACGAATGGAGAACAAATTGCATTTTCGTGTATCTTACATTCATATCGTATCAATTGGTTGTTTTTGAAATGCCAAAAAAAAAGAGAGCTCATCACACTCTCTTTTTTTGAAGATTCAAACATCCTCATTAATCAACACATTGTTATTAAAGACAACTCTGAGAAAATCAACCTCAGAAACAAGAACTATCTTTAATACAATCTAATTGTATCAAATGCAAAAACCAAATTTTGCCAAAATGGAATATTGCTTTCAACGACCGATTTTTGATTTTCGGTCGTTGAAAACATAAAAAAAAAGAGCCCCTATTGGGCTCCCTCTTTTAGTTGATTCTTTAGTTCCTGGATTTGATTCCAAAGTGGCTCTAAATCCTCGTGTGTTTCTGTTTCGGCTCGTTGAGAATACTCTGAGCATAGTCGAGTAATCTCGACGGCTACTT
>NZ_QSPK01000117.1:3150-3372 GCF_003436425.1 Eubacterium sp. TM05-53 | reverse complement strand
GGTCTTCTTATTCTTTATGGTACTCATCCAAGAAATTTCATCAATGAAGATATGGTTCGCATCAGGATCATGATCCAGCGCGTTCGATGCAATAACTGCGGTTCTACTCACGTGGTTTTGCCAACCACTGTACTTCCTTTTTTTCTTCATGTCATTCTCAATATTCAAAATGCATTGAATTCCAATACTGAAATGAATATTACTTATAAAGATTATTTGAAA
>NZ_QSPK01000117.1:0-3140 GCF_003436425.1 Eubacterium sp. TM05-53 | reverse complement strand
CCATTGCTTGCTTCAGTTCCTTGTCCTAAATGTGGTATGATTGGTCTTCTTATTCTTTATGGTACTCATCCAAGAAATTTCATCAATGAAGATATGGTTCGCATCAGGATCATGATCCAGCGCGTTCGATGCAATAACTGCGGTTCTACTCACGTGGTTTTGCCAACCACTGTACTTCCTTTTTTTCTTCATGTCATTCTCAATATTCAAAATGCATTGAATTCCAATACTGAAATGAATATTACTTATAAAGATTATTTGAAACGTCGTTTTAAATTTTCTTCATTGGAACCATTCCCTGTTTTCATTCGTTTCTTCTCAATAATTCATTCAATTATAAAGAATCGTATTAAAAAACCTATTTATTTCGGATTTTTCATATCACCAACACACCTTCGTTAGAGTTTCGTTTCATATATTCCTATACTGAAATCAGATAAGAATATGCTGGAGGTGAAACAAACTATGAACGATTCTTACGATAATACAATCACCATATGTAATACTTTCGGTCTTGAAATAGACTGTATTGAGTCATGTACAAGTATCGTTAGAAACAAACAGGTGGTTATTGACCTTAAACTGACGGACAAAAGACCACCATGTCCTGAATGTGGCAACGAGTCTGTCAAAATCAAGGGTTATGTAGCCAAGAAAATCAATCATTCCATTCTAAATGATAAGGGATGTGTTCTTGTATATCATGCAAGGCGGTTTGTTTGTCCAATCTGTCACACAACTTATTATGAATTCAATCCATTCGTATTCAAAAGGATGAGGATATCTTCTTCTGTCATTCTTTGTGTGATGAAGGATCTCACAAAACCTAGCGAAACATTTGTATCTATTGCAGAAAGATATCATATATCGCCTACAACTGTAGCTTCTATATTTGATGCGACAGTAAATATTCCAAGGGCGAAGCTGCCAAGGATCATGTCGACAGATGAGAACTACGCATTCTATTCACAGGATACACACAGTAAATATGTTTGCGTACTGATTAATCAGCAGACTGGACGCCCTATCGATATTCTTCCTAGTAGACGCTATGATTATCTAAATGAATATTATTCAAAGATTCCAAAATACGAAAAGGATCAGGTTGAATTTATAGCTACCGATATGTACGAACCATATAGAAGGATCATACGAAAACACTTTAAACATTCACTTCATGTAGTGGACCGATATCACGTAGCACAGGAACTGAACCGAAAAGTAGATTCAATACGACTAAGAATTATGAAGCCATATGGATGTATCAATTATAAAGACAGGACACAGGAACAAAAGGATGCCTATTATCTGCTTAAACATCAAAACAGATTTCTCTTCAAACATTTCAACAATGCGATGTGCAAAGATAAAAAGAGACTGTTCGATGTAACTCGAAAAAGATATTATAATGCACATTTCAGAGCCTATCTGAATCCATATGATATAGCACAAAAGTTGGTATCTATTCATCCGGATATCAACAAAGCCTGGGAGTTAAAGGATGAAGTCACGGATTTTTATGTTTCGAATACAGTCAAAACAGCCCCTGAAGCCATAGAAACAGTTATCAAACATCTTAGAGAAAGTAACATTGAAGAACTGGTGGCATTCAGTAAACCATTGAGTAATTGGAAAGTTGAAATCATTAACTCATTCTGTATATCAAAAGCTGAATACAATGTATCGAAAGACACAGGAGAAATTACTGTAGAACAGAAAAGAATCAACAATGCACTGATGGAGAATCGTAATGCGATCATCAAATTGGTTACAAAAGCAGCTAATGGCTATCGCAATTGGGAACGATTCAGAAACAGATGTATGTTGGTCTTAGAAAAAGGTATTGATTTTGAAATCGACAAGGATGACGGAAGCGTTAAAATGGTTGAAAAAATGGACCCAGACAACTAAATGTTGTCTGAGCCCAATATCAGCTATAAATCGTTTTGGGGTATATGCCGCCCCTTAAATTCTTGGAGAGCAAATTCACCTAACCCCATCCAAATTTATTGCGCCCTTTCTTTACTAAAAAATGGAATTAAAGTTTTCTTCAATTTGTTTACATGCACTTGCTTCATCCAGTTGTTTGATTTCACAAATCTTCTTTGCGACATATTCCACATACATAGGTTCATTTTCTTTTCCACGATAAGGAACAGGTGTTAAATACGGAGAATCTGTTTCTGTGATGATTCGATCAATAGGACATGCTTCAATACATTCAGGGGCTTGTCTAGCATTTTTGAATGTGATAGGTCCGGCAAATGAAATCATAGAATTCATCTTTAAACATTCCATCATTGTTTCTTTACTTCCGCTAAAACAATGGAAAATAATTTTTGTCTTTGCGTATTGTTTTAAAATATCCATGCAGTCTTTTGTGGATTCACGCATATGAATAGAAATGGGAAGATTATGTTCATTCGCAATTTGAATTTGTTTGATAAACAATTCTTTTTGTAGATCATTAAAACTTGTATCCCAATAGTAATCCAATCCGATTTCTCCCAAACAGTCTAAATAAGGAGTTTGATTAATGAGATACTGAATTTCTTTATCTGAAACTTCTTTAGCATCACTTGGAAACCATCCAAAGGCAATTTTGAAGAATGGATACTTTTCCTTTATTCTTTTTGCTCGTTCTAACTCTTCAGGACTTGTGCACATGATCATGCAGGATGTAATATTTTTAACTTTAATATTTTCAATAATTTCATCAATACGACTATATAAACGATCACAAGTGATGTGACAATGACTATCTGTATACATAAATAACCTTCTTTCTTAAAATAGTATATAATTGTGTTTAAAGAGGTGCAATATGAAAGTTAGTGTGGAATTAAATGTAAGTGATAAAGAGTTCTATGATTTGATGATGAAATCTTTAAAAGAAGAAATTAGAAATGTATCAAAGAAAAATTTAGAATTAAAAGAAGGCTTAAAATATAAAAAGAAATCAGCTCAAAGAAAAGGAATTGGTTCAGAGATTACTGTGCATATCAAAAGGTTGATTCCGAATACATTGTATGAAGCAACGTTTGTCACGGCAATCGATCATACAACTATTTCTTATAAGATTTGGTGTTAGCATATAAATAGGACTAGTCAAAAAGAGAAAATTTACACCAGTGGTACAA
>NZ_QSPK01000116.1:2142-3848 GCF_003436425.1 Eubacterium sp. TM05-53 | reverse complement strand
AGTTACCAGGTCAGGAGTTTCACCTAACTAAATCAACTGCACCTAACTGGCGCACCATATAATAAACCCCAAGAAAAAGAGAGTAGATCAACTACTCTGCTAATTTCTTTTCAATATCTTCGATTTCTTGTTCAAGTTGTTTGATAAAATCTTCTTTATCTTCTACTTGATCCTGCAAGTCAGCTACTGTAGCTTCACTTACCAAACCAGTCATATCATCCTGAAGACGTTTGATTTGACGTTTTTGGTTTGCGATTTGTTCTTCTTTACGAGAAATGATTTCTGACATGTGTTCACGCCAGTTTGCACGACGCTTTTCACTAGCCGATTTTAAACCAGCAAAGTATTCGTCCATAACCCCTCTGAACTCATTCCAGATTTCGTCTTCTTTATCTTTTCCACAGAAACCAATTGATTTCCATTTATTAGACAATTCTTTCATCATTGCCGTTTGTTCACGAGTATATTCCTGTAAACCGGCAATCGATTTAGCTTCCTTAACTAAAGCTTGTTTTTCTGCATATTTTTCATCATGTTCAACATGCAATTTTTCATAGAATTCATTACGTTTCGCATAGAACTTTTGACGAGCCTCATTAAACGCATTCCATAAATCATCATCAAATTCACGACCTGCATTTCCAGCTGCTTTCCATGCATCCATCAATTCTTTATATTTAGCACTTGTTTTTTGCCATTCTTCAGAATCCTGTAAAGACTTAGCTTTTTCAATTAAATCTTCTTTTACCTTTTTCGCATTTTCAAACTGAACCGCTCTATTTTCCCAGTTTGCATGTTTACGATCATAGAACTTCTGACGAGCTGCATTGAAACGTTCCCACAATTCATCATCCGTTTTCTTTCCGGCATTTCCAGAAGCTTTCCATTCATCCATTAAAGAAGTCATTTTTTCAGTAGCCTTCTTAAAATCATCTGATAAAGAAGTTTTTTCAGCTTCCTTAATCAAAGCTTCCTTAGCCTCTACAACCTTTTGAGCCAATGCCTTTTGTTTCTCATAAACCTTTTCAACATTTGCCTCAAATTCTTCTCTTAACTTTTCTTCTGCCAAAGACTCCCCAAATCCAGTCTTTCTCCATTTTTTCTTTAAATCATTCACAAAGCGAACAGCTTCGTTGAAATCTTCAATTTCGTCAACTTTTTTTGATTCTTCGACAAGAGCCTGTTTTTGGTCAATACCGGCTTCCATATCTTCAAATTCTTCGTAAAATTCTTTTTCCATACATCTACTCAGCTTTCTAATCATCCTATTACTTATGATTATAACATAGAATAAAAAAAGTACGAGAAAAAACTTTTTCTGCGAAAAAGTCACACGTCTAAATGACGTGCCCGGTTCGTTTCCAGTCGTCCGGTAACATTTCAATATCTACTCCATCTTTCTGAATCATTCGGTATCCCGATCCATTCAGTCTTTATCGATGGAGTTTTTATTGTATGCTTTTATTTATAAATACTTCAGAATTTCATCCATGATCTATGTACCTATCATCCAGTAAGATATCATAAACTTCTGGTTCTGATTATTTATCTTATTTAATCCACAAATCCCATGCCTCTTCGATTGATCACATAAGCTGCACAATAATGTACACTCAGTCCTTTGATCTTTGTATACTTTTCTTTTCCAATCTTACTCGTATTCTTTGGATCTACTTTGATTACATCTACTTCATTCATCAAACATT
>NZ_QSPK01000116.1:0-2132 GCF_003436425.1 Eubacterium sp. TM05-53 | reverse complement strand
ATCTTATTTAATCCACAAATCCCATGCCTCTTCGATTGATCACATAAGCTGCACAATAATGTACACTCAGTCCTTTGATCTTTGTATACTTTTCTTTTCCAATCTTACTCGTATTCTTTGGATCTACTTTGATTACATCTACTTCATTCATCAAACATTTTCTTTCTACTTTTTCTAGTATCTTCTTATACGCAAAACTCGATAATGTTTTATTTTGTTTTTTAGGGCGATAGAGCATTCTAGTTTTCAACTGCTTGAAATTCAAGTCTTCAACTACCAGACTCTTCTTCTTGGATTTACATTGTTCCATGATTTCAATAGCTAGCTGATACAGTTCTTCATTTCGTTTATTTTTAGTATTCTCTTTATGGATTGGATACTTCTTGATCAATACGATATTTCCATCCATGTTGGTTTCACATAGTGCTATATGGTCCACATTGATATCGATTCCTATTGCTCCATACAATGTATCTGTCTTTGGAAGATTCATATGTTTTTCAAATATAGCTTTCACAATAAAGTATTCACCATAATCCATCAGCTCATAGGCTACTGCCTTATTTGGTGAGTTGTGTTTTTCATTGACTCTTGCGTACAATTCATCCTTGTACTTATGAAACTGCACCTTGAATACAATATTCTTTTGAGTACTTCGATATGTCAACATATCATTATCAACATTTAATTTGAAAAGGTTGTTTGAATACTTACCTTGTCTTCTTCCTGGAATCAGCATTCTTCTGGCTCTTTTAAAACGATAGGTTTCTAAATAACCATTTTTCAAGTTCTTTTTACCACCAAAACATACAGAAGGCATCTTTCTTTTAAGCTTGAACTCATTCCGGTTTTTTCTAAATTTTAGATTCCGAATAATACTCTTCAATCTTTTGATATTTGGATTCAATACCTGCACCTCATACAGATAATCTTCTTCTGTATATTTCTTTTTCTTGGATCTGTTGATCAGTTTCTCTTTTTTCATTAAAGCCTTCTTCAATTGCTTCTCGTTCTTTTTGATTTTTTTGTCTATCTTTTTAAGACGAGTCTTGATCATATCTTGATTTTCTTTTTCAAGACATTTAAGACTTTTCACCAAAGCCTTGGCCTCATTAATGGCAGACAAAGGAAAATAATCACTAGTACCATAGAAGGACTTGATCATTCTTTGATCTGTTTCTGAATAAGTAACATCCTTATAGGCACGATCAAAACAGATTTTGAATGCCTTATGAAGCATACAGTTATACAGCTCAAGATCCTTTTTGATGATCAATTTTGCATCTGGTTCCAAATCTTTATAATAGATTCTTTGCGACATTGAAAACACCTTCATAAGACAAGTCCTCCTGTTTTATCTGACTCTATTATACTATATTTAATACAGTCTTAATAGATAGATTTGAGACTTTCTAATTTATTTTTATTTCATCATTATATCACCAATGTTATTATGTGATATTTTGCTGTATTCTCACATGTTCACATTAAATTCACATATAATTAATATATGGACACAACTTATCATTCAAACATTCCAGTTGAAACTGATTCGCCTTATTCAAGAAGCTGGTGGATTAAAGAAGCCTGAAGAAAGAACAGACTCTATAAAGATCACCCTAAAGGATTCTATGTCTATGCCAAGTTCAAATCCACTGACAATGATTCCAAAAATAGTAAACCTGAATTATTCATAAAAAGACAATAAAAGAAGATTAGCTTAGTTGGTGGATCCAATTTGGTTAATCTTTTTCATTTTGGTTTCGAATGGTTTGAAATGAGTATATAAAAGGATATCAGACATTGCTGATTTTTTAAAATATAGGTTCAAAACGTTAAATCTGCAACACTTTATTCCAGTACTGAGTAAACTGAGTTTTATTTTTGTAGGCACTGCTAAAACTAAGCGTTACCTGTCTTGCGTGTTGTATCACTTTGACTGCTATTTTCTGATATTTCAATCGATATGTATTCATTCGTATTGTCTGATCTTTTTCTTCTAATATTGTTTGCTGGAATACATGATAAAGATTGTAGGCTAGACTTGGAATTAGAAAATCCATTTCATTTTTTACGAATTCTTTATGTGAAAGAATTCCACCGTTGAAATCATCTTTTAATTCTTTTGTAAA
>NZ_QSPK01000115.1 GCF_003436425.1 Eubacterium sp. TM05-53 | reverse complement strand
TTTTAATTCCAATGTGTGCCTTGAAGCGAAGCGGAAAGGAATGGTAGGTTACTATGAAACTATTATTTAAACAACGATTCTTTTCTTGGTTTGATAGCTATGATATTTATGATGAGTCAGGTCAAATCATATATCAAGTTGAAGGAAGACTTTCTTGGGGACATAAGCTAGTCATTTATGATCAAAATGGAAATGAAGTGGGTACTGTATTAGAAAAGGTGATGACTTTACTTCCTAAATTTGAAATCTATAAGAATAATGAATATATTGGATGTCTATCGAAAGAATTATCTTTCTTTACTCCACATTATAATATTGACTACAACGGATGGCATATTGATGGAACTCTTACAGAATGGAATTACACAATTCTTAATGCCAACTATGATACTGTAGCTATTATTCGTAAAGAAATATTTAATTTTACAGATACTTATGTCATTGATGTTAAAGATCCAGAAAATGCATTGGATGCACTTATGTTTGTCTTGGCTATTGATGCAGAAAAATGTTCTAGAAACAAGCGACAAAATAATTAGCACTCAACTATTGACTGTGCCAAGTATTTGTACTATGATATTAGCAGTTAAAAGATATAAGTGCTAAGGAGGATTCAATATGCGATATTACCCTAATTATTTTGATGATTTTTTCAATGACACTAAAAAACAAGATACTAGTACTGTATTAAGAACAGATATTTATGAAAAAGATGGATATTATCAAATCTGTATGGAGGTTTGTGGTATTCAAAAAGAAAATATTCAAATTGAATTAAAAGACGGTTACTTAAAGATCACCGCAACTCGTAATATCAATAAAGAAGATACGCGTGTTCTTCGTCAAGAAAGATTTACTGGAACTTATTCTCGTTCTTTCTATATTGGTGAAGGTTATAAACAAGAAGATATCAAAGCTCGTTTTGACAATGGTGAATTATTCATCTTATTGCCTACAAAACCTGTGAAGCGTGAAGAAGAATCAAGATATATCAATATTCAATAGTGAGGGACTTGCGTCTCTCATTTTTTGGATTATACTATTCTTAATCAAGTGGAGGTATAGATAATGAGTGTATTAGATCAAAATATTGCGATCTTCAAATATTTTGAAGAAATCTCAAAGATTCCTCATGGATCATTTCATGAAGAAAAAATCGCAGACTATATAGAAAGTTTTGCGAAGGAACACGATTTTAAATATGTTCGTGATGACATGAATAATGTGATTATTTATAAGGGTGCTACACCAGGCTACGAAGATCACGATACTGTCATGTTGCAGGCGCATATGGATATGGTGTGTGAAAAAAACAACGATGTCGATTTTGGCTTTGAAACCGATGCTTTAAATTTATATGTTGAAGACGGCTGGTTAAAAGCGAAAGGAACAACATTAGGTGCCGATGATGGATTTGGCGTTAGCTACATGTTGGCCATTTTAAGTGATGATACTCTAAAACATCCAAACCTAGAATGTGTATTTACTGTACAAGAAGAAGTGGGCCTATTAGGATCTATCAATCTAAAAAAGGAATACTTCAATGCCAAAAAGATGATTGGTCTTGATGGTGGTGGTGAAGTTAGTACTTGCACCACAACAAGTGGTGGTCGCTATGCCTATGTCGATAAACCATGCACGTTTGAAGAAGTAAATAAACCAACCTATAAACTTATTGTCAAAGGATTAGATGGAGGTCATTCAGGTGCTTGCATTGATCAAGAGAAGGGTAACTCCATTAAAATCTTATTTAGAGTTCTGCAAACATTAAAAGATATTCAAATCGTATCTGTGAATGGTGGACTTAAAGAGAATGCGATTCCTAGAGAAGCAGAGGCAACTTTCGTTTCAGACATCAAGCCAAATATAGATTCTATCGTAAAAGATTTAAAAACAGAATTTGAATTTAGTGATAGTAAACTCGATATTCAATTGGAAGAATCAGACAAAGCCATTAAAGCTTTTACTTCAAAAGATTCAAACGAATTGATCACACTATACTACTTACTACCAAATGGTTTACAACATAAATCTATGGCTATCGAAGGATTAACTCTAGCTTCCCTTAACTTAGGTAAGCTAAGAACAGAAGACAATGTTGTAAAATGTGCATTCTGCATCCGTTCCCCATTAGAATCTATGAAAGATGAATTAGGAAATAAAATCAAAATGATTGCACAGTTATGTCATGCTTCTGAACATGAAGATACAAACTTCTGTGGTTGGAACTATGAAGCTAACAGTTCATTAAGAGAAAAATTAAAAGAAATCTTAAAAAAACAAGGTGTAGAAATGGAAACGGAAGCATCCCACGGAGGTATGGAAACGGGTATTCTAAAAGGATTGATTCCAGATTTAGATATCATCACATACGGCCCTATTGCCGAAGGTTGCCATACGCCAGAAGAAAAACTAAACCTAGAATCTTTTCAAAAAGCCTATAAAAACTTATGCGATTTGATTGCAGAATTGTAAGAGAAGTCTATACTTCTCTTTTATTTTGTGCTATAATACTTAAGCACATGGCGCGTTCGGCAAGCGGTTAAGCCACAGCCCTCTCAAGGCTGTATCACGGGTTCGAATCCCGTACGCGCTACCATTCATCAATTACTCCTTTACATAAAGGAGTTTTTTATTTTTTCATCATTAATATACACTTTATATACACTTTTTTTGAATTTTTCTATTTTTTGCCATGTTTTTATTTTAGCAAAAATAAAAAGTACATCACTAGATGCACTCTTCAATCTTTCGCTTTTCAAGATACTTGATCTTTTCATCATGGACCCATTCCATAATGACACGATAATTAGTCATTAAGAAATCTCTCCATTCTGGTTGAACAACAACTCTTCTTTTAAGACCCCTGTCATTTTCTATGATATATGGAAGTCTATATTTTTCGTTATAATCTTTGATTGTTTCTATAATATCTTTAGGTCGATTCCAAATTGGATCATTACCACCTACATCCACCAAAAAACTCGATAATAAACGATATGGTGTCTGCATGATCAAAAGCTTCTTGTATTCCTTTAAAGCTTCATCATGCTGCTTTACACAAATAATAATTTCTTGTTTCGAACAATTTTTAGGCAAATACTTTTGAATGCTTAAAATCGCATTTTCCAATGCGTTTGTACGCTTTTGATGAATCAATGGACCCAAATGATATCCTTTTTCGACCACATCGTCATAGGCTAAAGAAATCATTTCGTCTAAGATTTCATCAAATTCAATTGTATCCCTATAAATCATTAAATTTAACACAGCCTCTAACCAATAGAAAGAATAAGAAGAACTCGTAAATTCTAGAATCTTCTCAAAATAATCCAATCGTAGTTCAAAACTATATAAATCTAAGAATTGTAATCGCTCGACATCTAACATACCCTTATTTTATCAGTTCTGTGTACTTTTTAGAAGATGCTTTACACTTTTCTACCGGATATTTCTTTTTATTTTGTTCTAATTTCATCAACAAAATCTCTTCCATATCCACACCTAGTTTGTTGGCCATTAAAATACAATAATTCATCACATCTGCCAATTCTTCACAAACATGTTGCTTATCATATTCATTATTCCATTGAAAGCATTCCAACAATTCTCCTGCCTCAATACTAATGGATTTTGCGAGATTTTCTGGATTATGAAATTGATCCCAATCTCTTTCCTCATTAAATTTTAATATTTCTTCAACTGCCCTTTTCATCTTGCCCCTCCATTATTCGATACTTCTTTGGCGATATGCCATACACCTTTTTAAACGCCTGAATAAAATGTGTCACATTATTAAAACCTACAATCTCTGATATTTCCGCTACATTCAGCGTGGCATCTTTTAAAAGATTTGTTGCCTTCTGCAACCGATACTGAATTAAATACTCATATGGTGTTATATTTAACATCTTATTGAAACAACGATTACACTGCGCAATACTCATCATCCCTGCGTCCGCAATATCTTTTAAAGATAGGCTTAACTAGCAATTTGGTGACTTTGCTATAATTCTGCGTTTTATCACTTATGCG
>NZ_QSPK01000114.1 GCF_003436425.1 Eubacterium sp. TM05-53 | reverse complement strand
GTTTCGGCTCGTTGAGAATACTCTGAGCATAGTCGAGTAATCTCGACGGCTACTTTTTGCAGCTCTTCTAATTCCTTTAGATTTTTCATTTTAAGTTCTCCATTTCTGCATGTCTGCCAAACAATCTCTATGAATTCGAACTCGATTCCCGTTCTCGTCTAACACAGACACAACGTAATATTTGTTTTTGTCTTTGCCTTTTTCTTCGTAAGAATAACTTTGAATCGAGATAAACTCTTTTCGGATTGGTGATGGATAATAAACCAAATCACCCATTGGCAGATTCAACAACTTTCTAGTTCTTTTCTCCGTTTCAAAATCATCCATATCCGAAGTTAAGGCTTTTCCTGTATATTCCATTTGCTAGAATCCTTTCTAGTCCCACCATTTATAGACTGTTGGTTTTGTCAATCCAGTATCACGAACGCAGTCGGCTTTTCGCCCGTCTGGATGCTCCAACCGCCATTGTTGAACGATGTCTTTTTTAGGCTTTCGACCATTGTTTCCATACTCATCCTCGTTCAGGACATCTCTTCTAAACTTCCTTGTAGCATTAACCATCTTAATATGAGCTTCTAATCTTCTTCCATTCCTCTTATTTGGTTGAATTGGAATTGCCGTCAACTTACTAATCTCATCTCGTGGGAATGTGACATAATTTGAATCGTAACATTCTAGCGCAGAATTAACATCACTTTCCGTGAATGGCTCATCCGCTTTGAGAGAGTTCAAAAAAGGAATCAAATCGTAAGCATCCTTTTTAACTTCTTCAAAAGAAATGCCACATTTCACACCATAAATTGCAAGACACATAATACAGAAATAACGGTGTCCGTGGCTTGCTCCCGATTGAATTTGACGGAGCCACCAATTATATAAGTCTCTTTTGCAAGTCCAAGAACCCTTTGGCTCTTTTCGCACGACACGTTTCTCGTACCAATCAGGATATTTCTTTTTTGCCTCTTCAAGTGTGTAGAATGTCATCTTAAAAAGTTTAGATTCATCAACTCTTGATTCTTCAGGAACATATTCGCCAAGCGTTTCTAAATTGAAAGGATGGTCGTTCATACGGAACGCACGAACACGAACGCCCGGAATCTTTGTCTTGCCGCCAATGACACGAAAACCTTGGTTGATGCCCTGATATTGAGGCTTCTCGATTGTCGTCGTATACGGATTCCACATCTTACGAGTCAGAGCAAATTTAAGCTCTTTTAACTGCAACTTGATGTTTGGATAAAGAGGTATTGCGTACTCGAACACGTAATATAAATGGACGTTATGCCCCGACATCACAACGTAGTTCGGCACCGGATAGGCATTCCCTCTGAGGGCACCTGAAAAGAAATTCGCTAAATGCTTGGCATCCGTTCCATCTAAATCAAATATCATGGCTCGCATGGTTGATGCGTGTTCCTGAACATTCTTTCTGCCAAAGTAGGTAATGCCGTTTAATATTGCAAAATCGGCATCTTGTAACACTTTCAAAGTGGATTCGAACGTGTCATCAAACATGATTCGGAAGTGTCCTTTCTGAGCATCATTGTTCTTGTAATATCCTATAGGATTTGCCTTATATGCACCAGGTGGCTCGTTCTCCATCTGTATCTCATTAAAGCCCAAATTGAAGATGTCGGTATAAACATCCATTGCCGATACTTCGACTCCTCCCCATTCCACTATTTCATCTGCTAATGCCATGATAACAACCTCCTTTCAATGCCTCCTTGACCGCCTCTGACTTTGTGAAATAATTCACATCCACCCTAAAGTGTCTTAAGATAGACAGACTTCATGTCGCGGGGGGTCCTTCCTTGGTGCTAGGCAAGACGGCCATAGGGCACGTTATTTTATCACTGATTTTTTTTACCTTTTTCAGCTATATAATAGCAATAAATAATATATTATTCAACTCGTCAATATGGCGTTTTATCCAACCTTTTGAGGAAGAAAAAAGTAGACTGTACCATCATTCCTTTTGGCAAAAAAATGTCGATACAGTCATACAAGGCACGCTATTTTATCAATGAATTTTTTTTACCTTTCAAATCTATTTAGCAGAAACATAAACGCGGAATAATTCCTCACGATCACGTCCATGCCCGAGTTCTTCGGACACTCTGCCCCAGGCCTCACGATGGCCAAGTCCAAGTGCTCGAAAACGCTTGTATTCATTTGTTGCAAACCCTTTGCGAATTGCGTGAATTCCAGTCTTTTGGTCATTGTATTTGGTAATTCCCGCGCGTCGCAAATTCGTTTGCAGATAATTATTGACTGAGTCTTTTTTTATTGTGAAGATTCGTCCTTCTTGTATTTGATTCCCTTGGCCGTCCATACAACGCGTGCTTGCGTATTCTCGCAATTTGTCGAGACATTCTCTTTTTTGTGGCGTATCGGCGTAAATCTCTCGCGACCGACCACCTTTTCCGTCTTTTACAAATAAACTATTTGCCCGAACATCCATCACACGCAACTTAACTACCTCTCGCGATCTTAAGCCAAAAGCATTGCAGACGTCCAACGCACGTTTGGATTGGCAATCTTGGCCGTGTGCCATAGCAGCTTTGTAATCATCTGCATTCATGGCAAGTGTACGCAGTTTTGCATTGTCGCTTTTGTCTGACGTCTTTTCATACACTTTTGGATCCACTTTCCAATCTTTTAATGGCACGCCAAATCTCGCATCGCAGCACTTTCCGAGTTTGTTTAAATTCGTGGCGTATGTCTTTAGCGTCGATGGTCGACACGTCTCGGATTTGGCTCTCATAAATGCGTCTAAATGTTCTTGTTTGACGTCACGAACCATTTTGACGTCAGGATAGTTTTCTTTGATAAATCCACTCAAGTTCTTTGCCAAATCTCTCAGACCTTTGACTTCTGAATTGGAAAAAATAGTCGGGCCGTAATCGCGACCATTCTCACATTTGAAGGAATGTTTGGACTGTCCTTTTTCAAAGTTCGAATGGATCGCGTTCCCGAACTGCGAGTTTAATGAGTGTCTCATTTCTTCCAAATATTGCCAAAGCCTGACTGCTGCACAGTGGCTTGACCATGCGTGCTTCGGTAATAGTTGACTTGTTGTTCTGACGCAATGTACGCTAACAACTCATTTGTATCCACGCCATATTGATCTGCGATGTCATACAATTTGTCGAGAATTCTACATTCTTCATCATACGCTGCACGCTCTTCATCGGACATAACATCTGCATTTAAGAACTTGAGAACTTCTTCTCGCCGTTCTTGGACATTGGCGAAGAACTCTTTTTCGGCTCGTTCGACACGTTTGGCTTTCGCCTGAAGTTCGCGCAGTTTATCGCGCTCTTTGTCGCTCATTCGTTCCATGCTGATCACCTCCCTTTTTGCGTTCATGGAACTCATAGACTCCTGATCGAGTCTCGCATCAAATAAATGTTTGGATTCGTCGGGAAAATGTTTGTGTTGTCCGACATTTTATTTGATGCGAGGTCCGACAAGGCGTATTGGTGCCATCTGCACTAACGGCCGCACCTCTACGAGTTTCGCCCGTTAGTGCAGAGGCAAGTTAGTTTGTTGCGTATCAAAGTTAGACTGCTTGGTTGAAAAAGCATCCGTGTGTAGTTCACAGACAAAATGCATCCGACAGTATTTGTCAGACAAATGACCCGTGTCGACCGCTAAGCGCAGTTCACTATATTCGCACGACGTCGACGGCATGATTCTGTTTGAATCACAATTCTTGCAGAACTTGGTCTAGTTCAGGCAAAATCCTTTTTTCGATGTAGGATTCATCATTGACATATTTTTCTCCTTTCCAAAGTGAACGTCGGTAATCAAACCGAACGAGAGCACTAAACATAATTATTCCTACATCTACAATGAGCCATAAAAAAAAGAGAATGGAGCACAAATTTGGCTAAATTCCCTTTTTTTTCTTACTTTTTTTCTTTTAATTGATTCTTTAGTTCTTGGATTTGATTCCAAAGTGGTTCTAAATCCTCGTGTGATTCTGTTTCGGCTCGTTGAGAATACTCTGAGCATAGTCGAGTAATCTCGACGGCTACTT